>JAYTEN010000042.1:0-2517 GCA_043735145.1 Gemmatimonadota bacterium
TCGCCGCGTTGAAGAAGAAGATGGGCCAATAGCAGATGAACAACCTGCTGGCTGGCCCGATTCGCCCGATTGTCCTCGTCATCGGCGTACTGCTGCTCCTGTTGCTCATCTGGAAGATCCTCACGGGCGCCGTGCGGATGCTGCTGATCCTCGTGGTCGTGGTGGCCCTCGTCGCCCTGGTGCTCAGGTTCCGGGGAGGCTGAAACCTGGCCGGGGCTGGCAACGTCATATGGGTATCCCATAGGACGGAGCCACGGTGGCCGACAAGCTCGACGTAAAACAGGGCACCCTCGCCCTCATGATCCTCAGGACCCTCGACGTCCTCGGCCCCCTGCACGGCTATGGCGTCGCGCGCCGTATCGAGGAAACCAGCAAGCACCGCCTCTCCGTCAACTACGGCACCCTCTACCCCGCCCTGCTCAAACTCGAGCAGGAAGGGTTCATCAGGGCCGAATGGCGCCAGTCGGAGAACAACCGCCGCGCCAAGTTCTACTCGCTCAGCCCCGCCGGCCGGAAGCAGCTCGCCCGCGAAGCCCGCGAATGGCACCAGACCGCCGACCTGATCGCCGCCTTCCTCGAGCCCCGCCGGGAGACCTCATGAGACAGCTTCGCGCCGCGCTCGCGCGCATCGCCGGATTCTTCACCGGGCACCGCGCCGACAAAGCGATGCGCGAAGAGCTCGAGGCGCATCTCGAGATGGAGACCGCCGAGAATATCAGGCGGGGCATGCATCCGGACGAAGCCCGCCGGCAGGCGCTGCTCGCATCCGGCGGCCTGACGCAGGCCGGCGAAGCGGTGCGCGACCAGCGCGGCCTGCCGTGGCTCGAGAGCGCCACGTCCGACATTCGTTACGCGCTGCGCACGCTGCGCCACAGCCCCGCGTTCACCGCCGTCGTGGTCACCACGCTGGGCCTGGGCATCGGCGCCAACACCGCGATCTTCAGCGTCGTCCGCGCCGTGCTGCTCAAGCCGCTGCCCAACCGCGAGGGCGACCGCCTGGTCTACCTGCGGCAGTCGGCCGACGGCCCCGGAAGGTCCAGCATCGCCTTCTCCGTGCCCGAGGTGCGCGAGTACCGCACCGGCGCACCGTCGTTAGGCGGCGGCATCGCGGAATACTCGCAGTGGACGGGCGTCCTCCACGGCGAGGACGACGCGGCCCGTATCAGCCTGGGGCTCGTCACCGGCAACTACTTCGACGTCATGGGACTCTCGCCCATCCTCGGCCGGCTCACGCGGCCGAGCGACGACGGGCCCGGCGCGGCGCCGGTCATGGTGCTCACCCACGAGTTCTGGGTGAAGCGCTTCGGCGGCGATTCGAGCATCGTCGGCAAGCCGGTGCGGCTCGATGGCGGCTCGGTCACGGTGATCGGCGTCGTCCAGCCGGCGCCGTTCTATCCCGACCGCGCCGACGCACTCACCAACATGGTCATCAGCCCGCACCACCTCAGCGCGACGATGGTGGAGGGACGCACCCACCGCATGACCGAGATGATCGCCCGTCTCACCCCGGGGGCCAGCCTCGCCCAGGCGAAGGCCGAGGTCGCCGCGGTGAACGCGCGCGTGCAGGGGCAGTACCGGGAGGCCTACGACCCGGCGGCGCACTATCGCGTCGCGGTCATCCCATTCCAGGACGTGCTCGGCGAGCGCGCGCGGCTGACGCTCTGGCTGCTGATGGGCGCGGCCGCGTTCGTGCTCGTCATCTCCGCCGCGAACGTCGTGAACCTGACGCTCATGCGCGGCGTCCGCCGCGAGCCGGAGCTGGTGGTGCGCGCGGCGCTGGGCGCCGGCGTGTCGCGGCTGCGGCGCCTGCTGCTGGCGGAGAACCTGGTGCTGACGGTGATGGGCTCGGCCGCCGGCATCGGCCTCGCGACCGGCGGTCTCCGGCTGCTCATCGCGCTGGCCGAGCGGTACTCGCCGCGCGCGGGCGAAATCCGCCTCGACGGTGTGGTGCTCCTCTTCACGCTCGCGCTGTCCGTGATGGTCGCGCTGCTGCTGTAGTTCGCCGCGTCGCTGCCGAAGGAAGGAGCCTTCGCGTCGTGGATCTCGGCGGGCGGGCATCGCATGAGCGGCAGCCTGCGCAAGCATCGTCTCCAGCGCGGACTCGTCGTCGCGCAGGTCGCGGTGTCGGTCGTGCTCCTCGCCGGCGCCGGCCTGCTCACGCGCACCATGATCCAGCTCTCCAACGTGGAGACGGGCCTGCTGCACGAAGAAGTGCTCACGATGCAGGTCCCGCTGCTCACTCCGTCCCAGGTGATGTTCGATCCCGCGGCCGATGTCGCGGCCAAGGCGCGCTACGAGCAGATGCGCACCGAGGTCGCGGCGCTGCCCGGCGTGGTCGAGGTCGGCGTCGGCTCGCCCATGCCGCTGCGGCGCTCGGATGTGCGGTTCGACGTGAAGGCCGAAGGGAAGCCGCTTGCGGCCGGCGAGGCGACGCCGGGGGCCGAGCTGCGCACCGCGAGCCCGGAATTCTTCCGCGCCGCGGGCGTTCCGCTGGTCAGCGGCCGCGAGTTCGCGTCG
>JAYTEN010000043.1:0-12790 GCA_043735145.1 Gemmatimonadota bacterium
CTCTCCGAGGGAGCGGGCATCGATGCTCGAGACGGCGAGCGCCAGCGACTCGATCGGCGCGAGGCCGCGGCGCGCAATCCAGTAGCCCACGATCGTGCACACGACCAGCGTCGCGACCAGCGCACTACCCAGCGTACGCCGGTGCTCGCCGAGCACGTCCATGTCCCGGGTGCGATCCAGCGCGACTTCAATCCAGACGGCGGCGGGCCGGGCCTCCGCGGCGACCGGCGCGAGCGCCGACTGGGTGCCAATGCGCCAGTTGTGGCCGTCGCGTCCGGTCGCGCTGCGCAGCAGGGGACGCGACCCGTCGGTGGCCCGACACACCGGCTCCGGTGCGGCGGACGGCGCGGCCCCCGCGATGGTGCGGCACGCCTGGTTCAGGACCCGCACAAAGGGTCCCGCGGGCTCCAGGCCCTCGCGAGCCGCGGAGAAGGCGAGAACGGTGGTTCGCTGCGCGGCGGCGAGCGTTTCGATGATCAATTGATCGTCTCCGCCGGCAAGCTCCGCGACCAGCTTCCGGTACTGGCCCCACGTCACCCCGGCGATGAGGACCAGGGTGGTCGCCGCATACCACACCGTCAGTCGCAGCGCGATGGATCGCGGCGGCACCGGCATCAACCGCCGCGCAGCTCGGCGACGTAGCCGACGCCACGCACGGTGTGAATCAGCGGTGGGCCGTCGGGCTCGATCTTGGCGCGCAACCGGCCCACCTGCACGTCGATGACGTTGGTCCCGCTGTCGAACTGCATGTCCCACACCTTGTCGGCGATGAGGGTGCGCGAGACGACCTCGCCCGCGTGCTCGAGCAGGAACTGGAGGAGCACGAATTCCCGGGGACTCAGGTCGATGCGCGCACCGGAACGCTCGACGCGCCGAGTGCGCGGATCCAGCACCAGGTCGCCCAGGCGGAGAATGCCGGCGGCGCGCGCCGCCGGCCGGCGCAGCAGCGCGCGCACGCGGGCGAGCAGCTCGGCAAAGGCGAAGGGCTTGGTGAGGTAATCGTCGGCGCCAAGGTCGAGGCCCCGCACCCGCGCCTCGACCTCATCACGCGCACTGACAAAGAGCACGGGCACGACGCGCCCGGCGCGCCGCAACTCGGCGACGACGGAAAAACCGTCACGGCTCGGCAGCATGATGTCGCAGATCACGAGCCCGTAACTGACCTCACCCGCGGCGCGCAGCCCCGCGTCACCATCGACGACCACGTCCACGACGTAGCCCGCTTCAGTCAGGCCCTGACCCATGTACGCGGCGGCCTTGGGCTCGTCCTCGACCACGAGAATGCGCATCAGGAATACTAAAGTGCGTAGTGCGTAGTGCGTAGTGCGTGGTAAGACCCGCTATTAGGATTCCCCGGGTGCCTTCCGGTATTCCCTTCGAGATCAGAGACTCCCCTATCCAGGGAAGGGGAGCGTTCGCCACGCGCCCGATCCCGTCCGACACGCGCCTGATCGAGTACGCCGGCGAGCGACTCACGCCGGCCCAGTCGGATGCGCGCTATCCCGACGTCCCCGGCGAGCGGCACCACACGTACCTCTTCGCCATCGACGACGACGTCGTGATCGACGCCGCGGTGAACGGCAACGACGCGCGCTGGATCAACCACTCCTGCGATCCCAACTGCGATGCGGTGATCGACGCGGGCCGGATCTGGATCGAGACCATCCGCGATGTCGCGCCGGGCGAAGAGCTGGCCTACGACTACCAGTACATCCTGGAGGAGCGGCACACGCCGGCCGCCAAGCGGAGGTTCCCATGTCACTGCGGCGCAAGCAATTGCAGAGGCACCCTGCTGGCCCGGAAACGGTGATTCGCGACACCACACCTGGCGACCGGGCGACTTGGCGACTCGGTCCGGGCCTTGCGTCCCCGGGACAGATTCCCGATCATTTGGGCAACCCCCTGACAACCCTTTTTCCCGGAGCCACGGCACTGATGAAAGCCCGTTACGCGTTGGCGGCACTCGCCGCGCTGGCCGTTGTCTCGACGGAAGCGGTCGCGCAGAACCAGTACCAGCAGCAGATCGCCCAGCAGTTCACCAACTGGGCCCCGCGGTTCGCGCAGCAGGGCCTCGCCCCCCAGGGCACGCCGTTCACCGGCACCCTGAACGACGATGCCGACGAGTCGATCCTCATCAGCCTGACGGCGGGCCAGCGCTACGCCATTGCCGGCGTCTGCGACCAGGACTGCAACGACGTCGACCTCCAGGTCTACTCGAGCGACGGTACCAAGATCGGCGAGGATATGCAGACCGACGACAAGCCGGTGGTGATCTTCAGTGCCAGCTACAGCGGCCAGTACCGCGTGAAGGTTCTCATGGCGACCTGCTCGACGAATCCGTGCTACTACGGCGTCATGGTGTTTGCGGGCACGGGTGGTGGCGGGAAGCCCTGATACGGCCGTCGAAGCGTCGAAACGTCGAAACGTCGAAACGTCGAAGCGTCAAAGCGTGATTGTGAAAAACCCCGGGACTCGCGTTCCGGGGTTTTTTCCTGTTACCGTTTCGACGTTTCGACGTTTCGACGTTTAGATCTAGACGCTCTGCAGTTCGGCAAACATGTCCCGCTGCGCGCAGGGCGCGAAGCTCATCCGGTGATGCCGCGTGATGCCGACGTCGGTGATCGCCCGGGTGTGCTGCTCGGTGGCATAGCCGGCGTTATGGTCCCAGCCGTACGCCGGATAGCGCGCCGCCAGGTTGCGCATCAGCCGGTCGCGCACCGTCTTGGCGACGATGCTGGCGCACGCGATGGCGAAGCACTTGGCGTCGCCGTCCACCAGTGAATCGTGGGGACAGCCGATCTCGGGCAGCGGCAGGCCGTCCACGATCACGACGTCGGGCTGGCCGCCGAGGCGGTCGATCGCGCGACGCATCGCCAGCGCGCTGGCCCGGCGGATGTTGAGCCGGTCGATCTCCCTCACGCTCGCCGCGCCCACGGCGTAGCCCAGGCGCGAACAAATCGCCGCCGCGAGCTTCTCGCGACGGCGATCGGTCAGCACCTTCGAGTCGTCCACGCCCCGGATGAGGCGGGTGTCCACGCACACCATCACGGCGGCGGCGAACACCGGACCCGCCAGGGGTCCGCGCCCGACTTCATCGACGCCGGCCACGCGGAGGAATCCGCGGGCGAAGTAGCCGCGCTCGACCCTGAGGCCGAGGCCCACTACTCGACCTTCTTCTCCTTGATGCGCGTCGCCTTGCCGGTCAGCTTGCGCAGGTAGTAGAGCTTGGCGCGGCGGACCTTGCCGCGGCGCATCACTTCCACCGACGCCACGTTCGGCGAGTGGGTCGGGAAGATCCGCTCCACGCCGACGCCCGCCGACACCTTGCGCACGCAGAAGGTCGCGCTGATCCCCGCGCCCTTGCGCGCGATGCACACGCCCTCGAACGCCTGGAGACGTTCCTTCTCGCCTTCACGGACGCGCACCATCACCTTCACGGTGTCGCCGGGGCGGAAAGGCGGAAGGTCGGTGCGGAGGCCTTCCTGCTGAATGGTCGCCAGTGCTCTCATGGTGCTACTCCTCTGTCAGGTGCCGGTCGCGCGCCCAGAGATCGGGTCGCCGCTCCTGCGTCAAACGTTCCGCTTCAGCCTGCCGCCACGCGGCGATGCGCGCGTGGTCGCCGGACATCAGCACATCGGGCACGGTGTGCCCCCGATACTCCGCCGGCCGCGTGTACGAGGGCGGTGCCAGCAGCCCGTCGTAATGCGAATCTCCCGCCGCCGATTCATGATCTCCCAGCGCGCCCGGTAGCAGCCGCACCACCGCATCGGTCAGAACCAGGGCCGCCGGCTCGCCGCCCGTCAGCACGAAGTCCCCGATCGAGACTTCTTCGGTCGCCACCCGCTCGGCGACCCGCTGATCGACATCCTTGTAATGCCCGCACAGCAGCGTCAACTGCGTCCCCACGCTGTAGCGGACCGCATCCGCATGCGTGAAGGTGCGTCCCCGCGCCGAGAGCAGCACGATCGGCGCATCGCGCCGCAGCTCGTCCTGCATCTCGAAGAACGGCTCGGGCTTCAGCACCATCCCCGCGCCGCCGCCGTAGGGCACATCATCGGCGGTGTGATGCTTGTCGTGGGTCCAGTCGCGCAGGTTGCGCACCGTGAACCTCACCCGGCCCTTCGCCGCCGTCCTGCCCAGAATGCTGCTCGCCAGCGGGCCCGCGAAATACTCGGGAAACAGCGTGACGATCAGGACATCCAGCATCTACAGCTCCAGCAGGCCGGGGGGCGGCGTGATCACGATGATCCGTTCGCCGCGATCCACCCGCCGCACCATGTCCGGGTTGAGCGGGATCAGGTGCTCCTTCCCAGTTTCCGACCGCACGCCGATCAGCTGGCCCTGCGGCGCCTCGTAGACCGCGTGCGCCGTGCCCACCGGCGACTTGTCCTTCAGCACGACGGCCATGCCGACCAGCTCGTGGAGGTAGAACTCGCCCTCCGCCAGCGGTCTCGCCTCACCGACTTCGATACCGAGCACGCGGCCCGGCACCGTCTCCGTCGCTTCACGGGTTTCGTAGCCCTTGAAGTGGAGCAGCCACGCGCGGTGATACTCGCGGGCCTTCGTGACCAGCAGCTGCTTGCCCGTCGTGCGGCCCTGCTTGTCCAGCACCTCGAGCACGCGACCCTCGAAGAAGACCTGGTCGGGCGCGTCCGTCAGCGGAAGGATCAGCACATCACCCTTCACGCCGTGCGGCTTCTTCAGCAGGCCGACCGCGAGATGGGCCGGCGCGGACACCAGGTGTCCTAGGCCGACACGTGCGGCTTCGGCATGTCGTTGCCGAAACAGCCCGCCCGCTTCAGGATCGACTGGCACGTCTCGCTCGGCGTGGCGCCCTGCGCCAGCCACTTCTTCGCGAGCTCGACATTCACGTCGAACTGCTTCTCCGCCTTGTTGCGCGGGAAGTAATGCCCGATCATGTCCACGAACCGCCCGTCGCGGGGCGACTCGCTGTGTGCCACCACGATGCGGTAGCTGGGCTGCCCTTTGCGGCCTTCACGGCGCAATCGAATCTTTACCGACATCAGAACGCTCCCTTAGGTCCCTTGGGTCCCATCATGCCCTTCATCCCCTTCATGCCCCTCATCATCTTGCCCATCTGCTTGAACTGCGACAGCATCTGGTTGATCTCCGGCACCGGCCGGCCCGACCCCTTCGAAATTCTCACCCGCCGCGATCCGTTGATCAGGTCGGGATCCTTCCGCTCCGCGGGCGTCATCGACAGGACGATCGCCTCGATGTGCTTCATGCGCTTCGGGTCCACGTTCTGCGCCGCCCGCAGCATCTCCTTGTTGACGCCCGGGAGCATGCCCATCAGCGACTGCAGCGAACCCATCTTTTCCATCTGCCGCATGGCGACGAGAAAATCCTCGAGGTCCATGCCCTTCTTCGTGCCGACCTTCCGCGCCAGCCGCTCGGCTTCCTTCCGGTCGAGCGTCGCTTCGGCCTTCTCGACCAGCGAGAGGACGTCGCCCATCTGGAGCATCCGGCCCGCGATGCGGTCGGGACGGAACGGCTCGATCGCGTCGAGCCCCTCGCCCGTGCCGATGTACTTGATCGGCGCCCTCGTCGTCCAGAAGATCGACAGCGCCGCGCCGCCGCGGGCATCGCCGTCCATCTTCGTCAGCACCACGCCGGTGACGCCTAACGCGTCGTGAAAGCCCTGCGCGATCCGGACCGCGTCCTGTCCCGTCATGCCGTCGGCGATGAGCAGGACCTCGTGCGGCTTGAACTCCGCCTTGAGCCGCTTCAGCTCATCCATCATCGCGGCGTCGATCTGGAGCCGGCCCGCGGTGTCGACCAGTACCGTCCGCGCCCGCGCCTTCTTCGCCGCCTCGATGCCGCGCCGAACAATGCCCTGCACGTCGGTCACGCCCGGCTCGGCATGCACGCCGATCTTCACGCGGCTCCCCAGCTCGACCAGCTGGTCCACGGCGGCGGGACGGTACACGTCCGCGGCCACCAGGAACGCCGCCTTCTGCTCCAGCGTCAGCCGCTTCGCGAGCTTGGCCGCCGTCGTCGTCTTGCCCGAGCCCTGGAGCCCGACCAGAAACACGATGGTCGGCGGCACGCTGGCATACGCGATCGGTACCTGCTTCTCGCCCAGCAGCGCGATCAGCTCGTCATGCACGATCTTCACGAGCTGCTGACCCGGCGCCACCGTCTGGAGCGCCGCCACGCCGACAGCCTTCTCGGCGATATGGTCCGTGAACGCGCGGGCCACGTCGAAGCCGACATCGGCCTCGAGCAGCGCGCGCCGGAGGTCTTCCAGACCCTCGCGGATCGCCGCTTCGGTCAAAACGCCGCGCCCACGGAGTTTCCCGAGCGCGGCGGAGAGCTTCTCGCTCAGCTCCGTAAACATTAGCCTTTTAAGTTACGCAGGCGCTTTGAGATGGGCAACTGACAGCACCCTAGGCAGCCTTCGTGGGCACAAAGTCCGGATCGAACTCGCCTTCCCAGCGCGCCATCACCACGGTGGCCAGGCAGTTCCCGACGAGGTTCACGGTCGTCCGGGCCATGTCCATCAGCTCGTCCACGCCCAGGATGACCGCGACCGCCTCGAGCGGAAGGTTGAACGTCGCCAGCAGGCCGGCCAGGATCACAAGCGACGCGCGGGGAACCGCCGCGACGCCCTTGCTGGTGATCATGAGGGTCACCATCATGATCAGCTGCTGCCCCAGCGTCAGGGTGATGCCGGCGGCCTGCGCCGCGAACACCGACGCCACCGCGAGATACAGCGTGGTCCCGTCGAGATTGAAGGAGTAGCCGGTCGGCATGACGAAGGCGACAATGCGCCGCGGCACGCCGATGGACTCCATCTGCTCCATCGCCTTGGGCAGCGCGGCCTCCGACGACGTCGTGGAGAACGCGATGAGCGCGGGCTCCTTCACGGCCTTCAGGAACCGGACGACCGGCACCCGGGCCAGCCGCGCGACCGGCCACAGCACGACGACCGCGAACACCGCCAGCGCCGCGTACAGCGTCAGGATGAGCTTGGCGAGATTGGCGAGCACCCCGATGCCGCTGTGCCCGACGGTGACCGCGATGGCGGCGCCGATGCCTATGGGCGCGAACCGCATCACGATACCGGTGAACTTGAACATCACTTCGGCCAGCCCCTCGCAGAAGGCGAGCATGAACTCCTTGGGCCGGCCCCGCACCTGCGACAGCGCGATCGCGAAGATCACCGACCAGAAGACGATCTGGAGCACCTCGTTATGGACGGCCGCCTCGAAGAAGCTCTGCGGCACCAGGTGCTCGAGAAAGCTCTGCATGCTGGGCGCCTGCGCCAACTGCGGCAGCGAGCCCGGCGCGGGCGGCGGCAGCACCACGCCCACGCCCGGCTTCACGATGTTCACGGCGAGCAGGCCGATGAACAGCGCCAGCGTGGTGACGATCTCGAAGTAGAGCAGCGACTTGAACGCGAGCCGGCCGACCCGCTTCATGTCGTCGCCGTGGCCCGCGATCCCGACCACCAGCGTGCCGAACACGATCGGCACGATGATCGACTTGATCATCCGCAGGAACAGCACCGAGAGCGGCCGCAGGTTGATGGCGGCCTCGGGCGCCAGCCAGCCCACCAGCGTGCCGATCAGCATCGCGAGGAGGATGTACTGCGTCAGCGAGCGGTTCTTCAGAAAGGTCCACATAGGGGGCGTATGATACCTCAGCCCGCATGGAACAGACAGGCCAAGGCATTATCTTGACCCCGTCATGACGGCTCCCCTGATCCCCACGCCGAACTGGTCGCGGCCTGACGACACCCAGCGCCAGGAAAAGCTCGACGCGATGAAGCGGCGGGCGACCGCGCTGCTCGCGCTCGCGGGCGTCGTCTTCCTGGTCGCGACGTATTTTGAAACGCGGTTTCCCTGGCTCGGGTACGTGCGCGCCACCGCCGAAGCGTCGCTGGTGGGCGGCCTGGCCGACTGGTTCGCCGTGACCGCCCTCTTCCGGCACCCCCTCGGCATCCCGATCCCGCATACGGCGATCGTCGCGACGCGCAAGGATCGCATCGGCCGGGTGCTCGGCAACTTCGTCTCCAATCATTTTCTTTCGCACGACGTCATCGCCGTGAACCTGCGCGCAGTCCGGCCCGCCGAGCGCGCGGCGCGCTGGCTGGGGCAGCCGGAGAACGCGCGCCGCATCGCTCAGCAGGTTGCCAGCGGCCTCGCCAAGACGCTCGAAGCGGTACCCGATACCGAGGTGCGCGCCCTCATCCGCCAGGTCGTGAACGACCGGGTGCGCGCGGCGCGCGTGGCGCCGGCGCTTGGAAAGACGCTCGCGATCGTCCTCACCGGCGACCGCCACCAGAGCCTGCTGAATGAAGCGGTGCGGCTCGCGGCCGAAGCGGTCCGCGACAACGCCGACATGATCCGCGCGCAGGTGCGCGCCGAGAGCCCGTGGTGGGTCCCGGGCCTGGTGGACGACAAGATCTACAAGCGCATTCTCGCGGCGATCGAGAACCTGCTGCGCAGCATCGGCACCAACCCGAACCACCCGCTGCGCGCCGCGTTCGACAACTCGCTGCGCAACTTCGTGAACCGCCTCCAGCATTCGCCCGAGGTCATGGCCAAGGTCGAGGCGCTGAAGGAGGAATGGCTCGACGATCCGTCGGTGGGCGAGCTGTCGGTGAACCTCTGGGAAACGACCCGCAAGGCGATCGTGGCCTACGGCACCCGCGCCGACGGCGCGGAGCAGGGCCCGCTCGAGGACGGGATCAGCGCCTTCGGCACGGCGCTGCACGGCAACCCGGCGCTGCTCGCCGAGCTCGACGAGGCGATCGTGGAGCTGACCTCGAACGTGGTCGAGCAGTATCGCAACGAGATCGGCGATCTCATCGCGCGCACCGTGGCGTCGTGGGATCCCGGGGCGACGTCGCAGCGCTTCGAGCTGGCGGTGGGGCGCGACCTGCAGTGGGTGCGCATCAACGGCACGCTGGTCGGCGGGCTCGTCGGCCTCACGATCTACACGCTGTCGAAAATCCTGGGATGAGCGGGACGCCATGATCTGGGCACTGCTCGCCCTCGCGGGGCTCGTCGTCGGCACCATCGGCACGCTGGTCGGCGCGGGCGGTGGGTTCCTGCTCGTGCCGCTGCTGCTGCTGCTCTATCCGCACGAGCGGCCCGAGACCATCGCCAGCATCTCGCTCGCCGTCGTCTTCCTGAACGCGCTGTCGGGCACGGTGGCGTACGCGAAGATGAAGCGCGTGGACTACAAGTCGGGACTGCTGCTCTCCGCCGCGACGGTGCCCGGCGCGATTCTCGGCGCCGTGACGACGGCGTTCATCGCGCGCCGTACCTTCGACCTGCTGTTCGCCGGCTTCCTGATCGCGGGGGCGGTCCTGGTGCTGTGGCGTCCGCACGCGCGCGCCGTGATCGGCACGGGTCCCTTTCACCGCGTGGTGACGGAAGCCGACGGCACGGTGCACGAGTTCTCCTACAACCCGTGGGTCGCGGCCGGACTCTCGCTGGTGGTGGGATACGTCTCGAGCCTGCTCGGCATCGGTGGCGGCATCATCCATGTGCCGGTGCTGACGGCGCTGCTGAGTTTTCCCGTGCACGTCGCCACGGCGACCTCGCACTTCGCGCTGGCGGTGATGGCGGGCACGGGCACGCTGACGCACATCCTCCAGGGATCGTTCACGACCGGCGTGCGGCGAACGCTCGCGCTGGGCGTCGGGGTGCTGATCGGCGCGCAGGTCGGCGCGCGGCTGTCATCCCGCATTCACGGGACATGGATCCTGCGGGCGCTGGCCCTGGCGCTGGTGTCTGTCGCGGTGAGACTGATCCTGAGTTAGAACCAAGAATCAAGAATCAAGAATCAGTACTTGATTCTTGATTCTTGATTCTTGCTCTTTCTTCACTTCGCCCCCATCACCCGAACCACCGGCATCCGCCGCCACCCCACCCACGCCGTGGGCGCATCCACCAGCCGCACCACCTTCACGCCCCGGACGTCGATGGTCTCGATGGTCGAGCGCCGCGTCGCCGCATCCGGCCGCCCGGCGCCGCTGCGTGCCCAGCCCGATTTGAGCGCCGCCTCGAACTCGGCGGCGTCCGCCGGCGAGTCCCAGGCCACCGCCCAGACCAGCGCCGTCCCGGCGCGGGTGCCGAACACGGCGTAGCGGTCGCCGTTCCAGCCGCTCGCCGCCGCGAGCGCGCGCCCTTCGCTGACGCCCCACGACTCCAGCGCCACGCGGGCACCGAACTCGCCAAAGTCGTCGTCGTACACGACCGTGTCGCCGGGCACGGGCCGGATCGTGATCGCGGCCGGGCGTTCTCGCGCCGTGTACCGCGAAAAATGGATGATCTGTTCGGTGGAGTACGGCAGCCGGTTGTTGAAGGGCATGTCGGAGGGCGTCGCGCGGTTCTGCTCGAAGTTCTGGATGAACTCGCCGCCGGCGATGTACGGAAAGAGCATGCTTTCTTGGAGAATCTTCGGGGCATTGGCGAACACGGGCATCGATGCCTGCTGGGTTCGCAGGTTTTCGCGAATGGTGCTCCAGATCTGCGAAAAGTCGGGAATCTGGCCGCCCGGCGCGAGGGCGCTGAGTGACGCGACCATCGCCTGGCCTTCCATCACCGCCTGGCCCGCCGTCTGCCGGTCGTTCTGGCGCCGCAGCTTGAGGATGGCGTTGAGGTGGGTGTACTGGTCCTGGAGCGCGTGCACCAGCTCGTGCGCCATCACCACGCGCATCATCTGCGGATCGGAGCCGCGCACCACGAACAGCATCGTCGAGTCGGGGTCGAAGAATCCCGCCACCTGCTCGCCGTAAAGGTCGACGATCAGCTTGCCGAGGTCGAGGGTGTCGGGAACCAGCCGGAAGACGCGGTAAGTGCGCTGCATCGCATTCAGCTCGGCGGGCGGAAACTCGGCCGCGATCTTGCGCATCAAGTAGGCGCGCACCTGGTCGCGGGAGCGGACCGCAATCAGCGGCGGATGCTTGAAGGTCATCCCGGCCGCACGCTCGACCGCCGGAATCATCGACTGGGCGATGCGCTGCGCCCCGTCATCTGACTGCGCGGCAAGGCGTCCAGCCAGCGCCAGACTCAGAATAGCGACCTTGGCGACTTGGCGACTTGGCGACCTGGTCGCTGGCTTCACCCGGTCCATTCGATCCGCTTCCCGACCGCCGCGCCCACGGCGCGCGCGACATCGGCTCCGCGCACCACCACGCCGAGCTGTTCGAGTCCTTTGCGGAGCTCGCCATCGAGCCGATCCCGCTTCGCCATCAACGATTCTTCCGGCCTGGAGCTATCGGCCGGTCCCCGGTCCCCGGTTCCCGGTCCCCGATTCGGTCCCCGGTCCCCCGGTCCCCCCGTCCCCCGGTGTTCCGGAGCTCCCGCTCGATTCGGATTTCCGAAAATCTTCTCGATTTCCGCGCCGATGCGCTCCAGTGCGGGCCCGATCTCGCGCGTGAACGCCTCGATCGGATCGTCGTTCTCCGGATGGTCGGCGGAGTCGTCCACCTTTTCGCCGCGCGCCAGCCGGCGGCGGATCGCCGCGTCCACCTTGCGGCGCTCCTTGATGATCTGCTCGAGCTCGGCGGGCAGCGTCGCCGTGGCCTGCGCGTGGGCGCACGCTTCGTCGAGCACGTCGATGGACTTGTCGGGCTGCGCGCGCTCGGGGACGAACTTGTCGGTGAGCAGGATCGCGGCCGAGAGGGCGTCGTCGCTGATCGCCACCGCGTGATGGTGTTCGAGCCTCCCGCGCCGCGCCTTCAGGACTTCCATCGCCTGTTCGGCATTGAGCTGGTTGACGATGACCGGCTGGAAGCGGCGCTCGAGGGCGGGGTCGCTGCGGATCCACCGCTCGTACTCGGCCGCGGTGGTCGCGCCGATGACGCGCATGTCTTCCTTCACCAGCGCCGGCTTGAGCATGTTGGCCGCGTCCATCGCGACCCCGACCGCGCTGCCCTGCCCCATGAGGTTGTGCATCTCGTCGATGAACAGGATCACGTCGGGATCGCCGGTCACCGCGGCGACCAGCTTGTGCAGCCGCTCCTCGTACTGGCCGCGGTACATCGTGCCGGCCAGCAGCGCGGTGTGGTCGAGTGAGATGATGCGCGCGTCGCGCAACGCCGCCGGCACGTCGCCCGCGACGATGCGCTGGGCCAGCCCCTCGGCCAGCGCGGTCTTGCCGACGCCGGCCGCGCCGACCAGCGCGGGATTGTGCTTGGTCTGCCGCAGCAGGACGTCCACCATGCGGGCGATTTCCGCGTCGCGGCAGCGCACCGGCTCGAGATCCCCGCGCCGCGCGGCCGCGTTCAGGTCGTAGCCGAAGCGGGCGAGCGGATCGCCGGAGTCCATGCCGAGGAAGTCTGTCATCACTGAATCCTACTCTCTGCGCACTATTGAGGTTTCATGACCCGACGCGTTCAGCGAATGAAATTCGCGTACCAGTCAGCCAGTTGCGGCCCCGCGACCAGCGTCACGAGGGCGCCGATGGCGAGGTAGATGCCGAACGGCACCAGCGGCTTCCTGGCGCGGAACATGAAGGGGAGATAGATGATGGTCCCGACGAGGGCGCCGAGAAACACCGTCATCAGCACGCCGCTCCACCCCAGGAAACTTCCTGCCATCGCCATCATCTTGAGATCGCCGCCGCCCATCGCGGTGACTTCTTCGTCCGCGCCCAGCGTTTCCGTGACCGCTTCGCCGCCGATCCAGCCGCGGCGCAACGCGAAGTCGCCGCCCGTCTTGACCACCCAGAGCAGGCCGAAGCCGAGCGCCGCACCGCCGAGGGCTCGCAGGATGCCGAAGTCGGTGAAGAAACTGAGCACCAGTCCCAG
>JAYTEN010000044.1:0-26416 GCA_043735145.1 Gemmatimonadota bacterium
TCCCGGCGGATGCCGATTCCCAGCCCAGGCGCGCCAGAGCGCGCATCCGCCACGACCGGTCGATCCGCATCGACAGCAGGTGATTCAGGAAATCGTATCGGGGCGCGATATCCGAGAAAATTCCGCGAACATAGCGGCGCTTGTCGTCCACCGCGGGTGTGATGGCCTGGAGCGGCATCAACGGAGGTTCTGCGTCAGGTAGGGCATTGGGAGCGTAGATTACCCGCCGCATGGCGCTAGGGAAAGACCTCACGCCGCTTACCGACCAGCAGGTCGTGGAGCTGGCGCGCTCAGGCCAGGAACCCGCGTACCGGGAGCTTCTGCGCCGTTACGAGCGCCCGGTCTTTTCGCTCATCTACCGGATGGTGCGCGACCGCTCATTGGCCGAGGACCTGTCGCAGGACACCTTCGTGAAGGTGCTGAACGCGCTCGATTCCTACCGGCCCGAATTCAAGTTCAGCTCATGGATCTTCAAGATCGCCAATAACGTGGCTATCGATCAGCTGCGCCGGCGCGAGCTGGACACGCTCTCGCTCGACGGCGCGCCCAACGCCCGGACCAGGGACGAGGTCGAAGCGACAGCCCTCCAGGCGGTGGATCACAGCGAGCTCCCCCTCCAGGAGCTGGAGTCGCGCGAGCTCGGCAGCATGATCGAGCAGGCGATCGCGAAGCTGCGGCCCGAATACCGCTCCTGCATTCTGCTGCGGCACGTCGAGGGGCGGTCGTATGAGGAAATCGCGGAAGCCCTCGACCTGCCCCTGGGCACGGTCAAGACATACATCCACCGGGCCAGGAACGAGCTACGGGAATATCTGGATCCGTATCTGGATCCGTATAAGGACTGAGTGCGTAGTGCGTAGTGCGTAGTGCGTAGTGCGTAGGAAAACCAGAAGTCCCATTTCTGAAACTAGTCTCGCAAACCGCCCGTATGGGGTTCATGAGGAGGCAGGCGTGTGACCCGTAAGCAGTTGACAGACATAGAGTTCGACGCGTTCATCGTGCGGTCGCTGTCGGGGCTGCCGAGCCACGCGCCGTCTCGTGCCTTTACCGGCAAAGTCATGAACCGCGTGCAGCTGGCATCGCCGCGGCCGGTCGTGGCGTGGCGCCGAGCCCGTTCCTGGGTGGCCCAGCCCCGGCGGGCCCTCGCATTTGCCGCCGCCTATGCCTGTGTGGCCACCGCCGCCCTCGTCGTCGCGGTGCCCTGGCTGCTCGAGCATAGCCCGGCCATCCGGTTTGGGTTCGACTGGACCATCTCGCGGGGCGCCGGCATCATGCGCGACGTCACGATCGGGGCTGCCAGCTGGGCCGTCTCGACCGGCATCGCGGGTGTCTTCAAGTCCATTCCGCTCTCGGGTCCGCAGCTGTGGGCGTTGGCGTTCGGCGCCGCGGCCACCTATGCGGGTTGCGCGATCGGCCTCCACTATCTGCTGCGCGCTCCGAGGGACAAGAATGCACCGGTTCCGGTTCAAGTCTAGCCTCGCCGCGCTCGCGCTCGCGGCGACGGCACTCGCCGGGGCGCCGCGCCACGCCCGGGCGGACGATCTCCTCAGCGACGGGCAGTCGGCCATCAACAGCAGCCTCACGCTGCTGCGCCGGGTGCTGCACCTGGGCGACCCCGAAGACGTTGTTTCCCACGCCATTTCCATCAGCAATCGCGAAGCCACGCTGGAGCTCGAGCTGGCGGGCGGGCGCACCCGCACGCTGTCGTTGCGTGCCGGCCGGATCTTCGTGGATGGCGAGCCCGCGGGCAGCTACCTGCCGGGCGGCGCGCTTGACCGCTCCTGGCGCCGGATCCTCGCCGATGGAGCGTCGCTCGACACCCGCGCGTTGCTGACGGCGCTGCGCTCGTGGCGCAGTCCCACGCTGATCGGCGACGAAATCGCCGCCAAGGCGCATCTCGACACCGCGCTGCGCGGCCTCGAGGTCAAGGGCATCGCGGTGTCCGCGGCGTCGGCCAATTCCATTCGCGCCGGGGCCGAGGTCGGTGCCAGCCAGGGCGGCGCGCTGCGCCTCGGCGACCTGGCCGCGCTCGACACGATCGGCCAGCAGCTTTCGGCACTCGGCAGTGAAGATGTCGCGGAAGCCATGCGCGCCGCGCCGGTGCACATCGGCAACTTCACCGTCGCCCGGGGCCAGCGCCTCGACGGCGACCTGGTGGTCTACCACGGCGCCGCCATCGTCTTCGGCGAGGTGACCGGCAGCGTCGTGTCGCTCTTCGGCGACGTAACGGCACAGCCCGGCTCGCGCATCGGCAAGGACGCCGTGTCCGTCGGCGGCGCGGTGTCGGTCCTCGGCAACGCGGTCCTCGGCGGTGACTCGAAGATCATTTCGCCCGACGACCTGCACCTCGAAGCCTCAAAGGCCGCGGCCGAAGCGGTCGAAGCCCGTCCGGCGCCGACCGCGATCGACCGCGTCTTCACCGACGTGCGCGACGTGGTGGCGATCTTTGTCGCCTTCGCGATGCTCGGATTCGGCACCGTTTTCTTCGGCCGCCGCTACCTCGAGGTCGTCGCCGACACCGCCTCGCATTCCTTCGGCCGGTCTTTCGTCGTGGGCCTGCTGGGCCAGCTGCTGCTGCTGCCGACCTTCGCGATGCTGATCGTCGGGTTGATCTTCACGCTGGTCGGGATCCTGCTGCTGCCCTTCGCGGCGGTGGCATTCGTGATCGCGGCGATCCTCGCGGCGGTCGGCGGCTACCTCGCCGTCGCCCATGCCATCGGCGAGACGGTCACGCGGCGGCGCATGGCCAACGGCGCCTTCGTCCGCGCGCCCAACGCCTACGGCTACCTCTTCGCCGGCCTGGTGGGCCTGCTCGGCCTCTGGGCCGCGGCGGCCCTGACCGGCTGGATGGGGCCGGTGGTGATCGTGTTCCGCATCGCGGCCGTGATCGTCACCTGGCTCGCCGCCACCACCGGCTTCGGCGCGGTGCTGCTCTCGCGCGCCGGGCTGCGGGAGACCTTCGCCGGCCGCCACATCGGCGAGATGTCCGACGAGTATTTGTGGGCGACGCCCCCGGCGACGCCGACCGCGGCGCGGATGAAGATGGAGCAGAAGTGACGGTGGGATGGGGAGATGGGGGGACAGCGGGACGGGCAGGCCGCATCAGCGCGCTGCTCGTGGTTTTTACTATCCCCCTGTCCCCCCTTCCCCCCGTCCCCCTTGCGGCGCAGTCATGGCGCACCATCACGTCGGCCCGCCAGGCCCATGGCGAGCGGGAGCTGACGGTTGACGTGCGGTACGGTGCCGGCCGCTTCACGCTGACGCCGGGCGCGGCGGAAGAGCTGTACCGCATGGACATGCGCTACGACGAGGAGCGCTTCACGCCGGTGCGGGAGTTCGACGCCGACGCCGGGGCGCTGCGCCTCGGGCTGCGCTCCAAAGACGGCCGCCAGGGACTCCGCGTCGCCCTCGGCGACCGCCGGCGCAACCCGCAGCAGCCCGCCTTCAGCCTGTCGCTGTCGCCCGACATTCCTCTGAGTCTCGATCTCCAGCTCGGCGCGGTCGAGGCCGACGTGGAGCTCGGTGGGCTGGCACTGCGGCGCATCCACTTCGCGACCGGCGCGTCAGCGACCCACCTGCACTTCAGCAGCCCCAACCCGATGGCCTGCGAGCAGCTGGTGCTGGAAGCGGGCGCGGCGCAATTCGATGCCGCCCAGATCGCCAATGCCAACTGCGGGCGGGTGGAATTCCGCGGCGGGGTGGGCGAGGTGACGCTCGATTTCGGCGGAACCTGGCGGCGCTCGATGACCGCGCTGGTCGAGGTCGGGATCGGGGCGCTGAACCTCAGGCTCCCGCGCGACGTCGGCGTGTCGGTGCGGCTGAATCGGTTCCTGGCGTCCTTCGACGCGGCGGGATTCGAGAAGCGGAACAACGTCTACTACTCGGCCAACTACAACAGCGCGCGCTATCGCCTCACGATGGACGTGAACGCGTCGTTAGGTGGCATTGACGTCGCGTGGATTGATAGATAGAATCTAGATTCTAGATTCTAGATTCCAGCAATCAGACTCTTACTCGCTGCCAATTCCCATTCTTCCATAACACCGCCATGGCCACGCCGCGCGCCACCGCCGTGATGCCCAGCGCCCACCAGACCCCTTGCACTCCCCACGCGCCGGCCAGCCAGGCCGCCATCGGGATGCGCGCCGCCGTGAAGAGGCCGCTCCAGATCATCGGCTGGATGGTATACCCCGCTCCACCTAACGCCGACTCTAGGACGATCTCGAGTCCCATCGAGACCTGCACCGCCGCCATCGCCCGCAGGTAGAGCACGCCGTCCGCCACCACCAGCGGGTCGCGAGTGAAGATCCCCAGCATCGGCTCCGGAAACGCCAGGAACGCGAGCGCGACGACGGCGCCGGTGGCGCTGGCGTACCCCGCCGTCAGCCAGCCCGCGCGCCGCGCCCGGTCGGCGCGGCCGGCGCCCATGTTCTGGCCCACGATGGCGGCCGATGCGAGGCCGAAGCCGCTCGCCACCATGTAGGAGAGCCCCTCGAGCTTGTGACCGATGCCCAGCGCCGCGAGGGCCGGCACGCCGAAGCGCGTGGTAATACGCGTGAGGCCGATGTAGACCAGGCTGAAGAAGATGCCGTTCGCCGCGACCGGCAGCCCGATGCGCAGCGCGCCGAAGGCGGCGCGAAAATCGAAGACGCTGAGCCGGATGAGTCGGCGCCGCGCCAGGATGACGAAGCCCGCCGCCAGCACGCCCGCGCGCGTGAGAATCGCGGCGATCGCCGCTCCCGCGATGCCCAGGGCCGGCAGCGGGCCGAAGCCGGTGATGAGGAGCGGATCGAGCACCACGTTCAGCGCGACCGACGCCGCCAGCAGCAGCAGCGGCGTGCGGGTGTCCCCCGAGGCGCGGAAAGTGGCCTCGCAGGCAAAGAAACCCAGGAAGAGCGGCGCGCCCAGCAGGTAGGTGGTGAGATACAGCCGTCCCGGCTCGGTGACCTCGGGCGGCGTCTGCATGATCGCGAAATGCAGTGGAACGATGAGCCATCCCGACGCGGCGATGACCGCGCCGATCGCCAGCGCGAGCATGAGCGTGGTGCCGGCGACGACCGCGGCGACGCCGTGCGCGCCCTCGCCGTGACGCCGCGACGCGACCGCGGTGAGGCCCACCGCGATCATCTCCGCCACCGACGCGAGAATCCAGACGGCGAAACCGGCGGTGCTCACCGCGGCGAGGGCCGCGGGGCCGAGGATGCGGCCCACCCAGAAGATGTCCACCAGCAGGAATACCAGGGTGAGCAGCGACGATCCCACCGCGGGTAGCGACAGTCTCAGGATGGCGCCCGACAGCGGGCCCTGCACCAGCGATGATCGGGGTTCGGTCTGCGCGAGCGTCCCGCTCACGGTTGCTGGGCCGCGGCGGGGAGCGCCCGGCGGAAGACGGCGTTTTCGGGGAACTGGCTGGACAGCTCCAGCACCCGCCGCAGCCCTTCCTCGTGCAGCGACGCGTCACGTTCACCTTCGCGGAGCAGCGCGCTCGCGTAGACCCAGCGCGCTTCGGTCCGCGTGAGGGTGCCTTCTTCGCTGGCGCGCTTGAGCCGCGCCAGCGCGCGCTCCGCGTCGCCGCCGCCCAGGCCGATAATGCGCGCCGCCAGCCTCGCGAAGGCGCTGGCCCGCGCCAGCGCATAGTCGTAGATGCCCAGACCGAGCTGGCAGTCCACGCAGGTCGAATCCATCGCCACCGCGCGCTCGAGCGACACCTGCATCTGCCGCGCGTCCCGCGCCGCGCGCCACACATTTCCGCGCATCTCGGCCTGCCGCGCGCGATAGCCGTAGGCGGTCCCGAGCCAGAAATAGCCGGTGAACCGCGCGCCCTCATCCGGCGCGCTGTCCGCCAGGAACTGGGCGCGGCCGATCGCGACCTCGAGCAGGCTGTCCACGGCGTCCACCTGGAAGGACTCGTCGCCGCGCGCCTCGCCCCACCAGATCAGCGACGACGCCTCGAGCGCCGGCCCCGCGGGGTCCCCGGCAAATCGCTGCGAGATCTCGGAGAAGAACACTTGGGCGGCACCGAAACGGCCGCGGTAGATCAGCTCCTGGCCGGACTGGAGCTGCGAAACTGTCGCCTGTGCCTGGAGCAGGGGGATCGTGGGATGGGGGGATAGGGGGATCGTAACGCAGAGCAGTACTCCGATGCGCTTGACCCATCCCCCCATCCCACTATCCCACCATCCCGCTCTCCTCACCCGGCAACAATCGGCAGCCGCACCGCTTTCGCGGCCACTTCCCTCTCGACCTGTTCGGCCATGCGGGTCAGCGCCTTCGCGGCATCCGAGCCGGGCGCCTTGAGGACCACCGGGGTGCCGGCTTCGCCCATCTCCTGGACCATCGTCGCGAGCGGGATCTGCGCCAGCAGCCGCACGCCGAGCTCGGCGGCCAGGCGCTCGCCGCCGCCCTTGCCGAAGACATACTCCCGCCGCCCGTCCGCCGTCTCGAAGAAGGACATGTTCTCGACGATGCCGAGCAGCGGCACGCCGACCTTCTCGAACATCTTGGCCCCGCGCAGCGCGTCGCCCACGGCGACTTCCTGCGGCGTGGTGACGATGATCCCCGCCGCGACGTGCGCGTTCTGGACCAGCGACAGCTGCGCGTCGCCGGTACCGGGGGGCAGGTCCACGATGAAATAGTCGAGCTGGCCCCAGGCCACGTCGCCCAGGAACTGCTGGATGATCTTGGTGATGATGGGCCCGCGCCAGATGGTCGCCACGTCGCGCTCGATCAGGCTGCCTAACGACATGACCTTGACGCCGTGGGCCTCGAGCGGATGGATGCGGCGGTCCACCACCTGCGGCTCCCGGCCGACGACGCCGAACATGCGCGGCAGATTGGGTCCGTAGATGTCGGCGTCCATGATGCCGACGCGGTGCCCGCGCGCGGCGAGCGCCACCGCGAGATTCACCGATACCGTGGACTTGCCCACGCCGCCCTTGCCGCTCGAGACCGCGATGACCTTCCCCAGGTGCGGCAGCTCCTTCGGCGTCGGCGCGGGACTCGGCTTGGCGAGCGGCGTGGCCGGGGATGGGGCGGGCGTGCCCTTCACATCCACGCGCACCGAGCTGACGCCGTCCACGTCCTGCACGGCGCGGCGCGACTCGCGCACCAGGCTGCCCGGGTCTTCGGCGCGCAGCGAGAACTCGAGATGGACTTCGCCCTCGAGGCTGACCTCGACGTGGGTCACCGTGCCCGCGGAAATGACGTCGGTGCCGGTGCGGGGATTGGTCACGCCCGTGAGCGCCGCGGCGACGCGGGCTTCGAGCTGCTTGGGGTCTGGCATGCCGGTAATCTAGCGGGCTTCGGCGAGGGCGGCGCGCGCCGCCCCGAGGACCCTTGCCTGCACGTCGGCCATGCTGCCGGCGATGGACGCGCCCGACGCCTTGGAGTGCCCGCCGCCGCCGAACTGCGCCGCGAACCGGGCCACATCGAAGTCGCCGACCGAGCGGAAGGAGATCTTCACCTTGCCGTTGGCGAGGTAGCGGAACAGCAGCGCCAGCCGCGTGCCCTGCACCGACCGCGCGAACTCGACCAGGCCGTCGAGATCGTCGGCCGAGACATTGTGGCGGGCCAGGGCGTCCGGGGGCACCGTCACGAACGACAGGCCGATGTCGGCCTCAACGACCAGAGTCTCGAGGACATCGGCCGTAAGCCTGATGCGGCCGACCGGCGCCGTGGCGTAGACCTGCTCGTACACCCGCTCGGGATTCACGCCGGCCTCGAGCAGCGACGCCGCGACGCGCAGGACGCGGGGCGTGGTGTTGCCGAAACGAAACCCGCCCGTGTCGGTCATGAGGCCGACGTACATGGCGCGCGCCGCGTCCTCCTCGATGGGCCATCCGGCCACGCAGGCGAGGTCGTACACCAGCTCGGCGGTGGCCGAGGCGGTGGGATCCTCGAGCCGCGGGCCCGGCGGCAGGTTGCCCGGCGACACGTGATGGTCCACGCACGCCACCGTGATGCCCCGCGCGCGAATCGCTTCGGCGAGGTTGCCCAGCCGGCTGAGATCCGAGATGTCGAGCACGAGAAAGAGATCGGCGGACTTGATGGTGGCGGAGGCGTCGCCGCTGCGGTCGGCGTCGGCCACCGGATCGACGAGAAAGCGGTAGCGGTCGGGGACCGGCGTGGGGTTGGCGAACATCACGTCGCGGCCCTGCGCGCGCAGCAGGTGCACCAGCGCGATCTCGCTGCCGAGGCCGTCGCCGTCCGAATTGACGTGCGTGGTCATGACGACGCGCCTGGCGGCGAGGAGGGCATCGGCGACGGCACGGGCACCCGGAATACGCGCGGGCGGGACGGCTTCCAAATGATCGGGGCGGCTCATCGGCGTAGAACGCTACCGGCGAGCCGCCCCGAGTGCAACGGATTGCGAGCCTAGAGCGGAACGGTGCCCGACTCGCGCTGCTTCTGCAGAACGCTGTGACTGCGGCTGTACCCGAAGTAGATGACAAAGCCGATGATGAGCCACACTACCAGCCGGATCCAGGTATCGCCCGGCAGCGTGAGCATGAGGCCGGTGCAGCAGATGATGCCCATGATCGGCACGAAGGGCACCCACGGCGTCCTGAAGGGACGCTCGAGGTCGGGCCGCGTCTTGCGCAGCACCAGCACGCCGACGCAGACGAGCACGAACGCGAGCAGGGTGCCGATATTGACGAGCTGGCCGAGCAGCTGGAGCGGCAGGATGCCCGTCGCCAGCGAGACGGCGACGCCGGTGAAGATGGTCGAGAGATACGGCGTCCGGTATTTCGGATGCACCGCACCGGCCCATTTGCCGAGCAGCCCGTCGCGGGACATCGAGTAGAAGACGCGCGACTGGCCCAGGAGCATGACGAGGATGACCGAGCCGAGGCCGAGGACGGCGCCGACGTCGACCGCGACCCGCACCCAGCCGGGCGCGCCGATGCGCTCCATCGCCAGCGCCATGGGGGCCGCGACGTTGAGGTCCTTGTACGAGACCATGCCCGTCAGCACCGCCGACACCACCACGTACAGCAGGGTGCAGATGGCCAGCGAGCCGAGGATGCCGATCGCCATGTCCTTCTGGGGGTTCTTTGCCTCCTGGGCGGCTGTCGACACGGCGTCGAAACCGATGTAGGCGAAGAAGACCAGGCCGGCACCGCGCAGGATGCCGGAATAGCCGTAGGTGCCCCACTCGCCGGTATTCGGCGGAATGAACGGCTTCCAGTTGTCGGGATTGATGTGCTTCAGGCCCACGCCCACGATCAGCAGGATGATCAGCAGCTTCAGCATGACGATCAGGTTGTTGACCGATGCCGATTCCTTGATGCCGATCACCAGGATCGTGGACATCAGGATCACGATGAAGACCGCGGGGAGATTGATGAGCGCCCCGGTGAGGTTCAGCCCTGAATGCGCGCACCCCGCGACGGATGTGGCCACCTCGGTCGCCGTGCACCACTGGGTCGGCGCGTTGGTCAGGTGGGCGGGCAGCGTGATGCCGAACTGCCCCAGCAGGCTGACGAGATGTCCCGACCAGCCCACACCGACCGTCGCGGCGCCGGCGGCATACTCGAGCACCAGGTCCCAGCCGATGATCCACGCGATCAGCTCGCCCATCGTCGCGTAGGAATAGGTGTACGCGCTGCCCGCCACCGGGACCGCGCTCGCCATTTCGGCGTAGCAGAGTCCGGCGAAGGCGCACGCAATGCCCACCAGGATCATCGAGATCGGCACCGCCGGCCCGGCATGCAGCGCGGCGGCCTGGCCCGTCAGCACGAAGATGCCGGCGCCGATGATGGCGCCGATGCCGAGGGCGGTGAGATTGAGCGGACCCAGCGTCCGCTTCAACGACTTGTCGCCGGACTCTTCCGCCTCGGCTTTCAGCGCGGTGATCGACTTGGTGGCCCACAGACTCATGACATCCCCCTTCGAGTGGTGAGGCGGTTAGACGCTGTAGTTCGGCGCCTCACGCGTGATCGTGACGTCGTGCGGATGTGATTCGCGCAGGCCGGCGTCGGTCTGCCTGACGAGTTCGGTGGTGGTGCGCAGCTCCTCGATCGTGGCGCAGCCGCAGTAGCCCATGCCGCTGCGCAGCCCGCCGACGAGCTGGTAGAGCGTATCGGCCACGGGGCCCTTGTAGGGAACGCGGCCCTCGATGCCTTCGGGCACCAGCTTCGACGCGTTGACGGTGCCTTCCTGAAAATAGCGGTCGGCCGAGCCGTCCTGCATCGCCGCCAGCGACCCCATCCCGCGGATCACCTTGAAGCGCCGGCCTTCCATCAGGAGCGATTCGCCGGGGCTCTCCTCGGTGCCGGCGAACATCGACCCCATCATCACGCACGAGGCGCCCGCCGCGAGCGCCTTCACGGCATCGCCCGAATACTTCACGCCGCCGTCGGCGATGACCGGCACATCCTTCGCGCCCGAGACCGCGTCGAGAATGGCGGTCAGCTGCGGCACGCCCACGCCCGTCACCACGCGCGTGGTGCAGATCGATCCCGGTCCCACGCCGACCTTCACCGCGTCCACGCCGCGCTCGACCAGCGCGCAGGCGCCACTCTCGGTCGCCACGTTGCCCCCGATGATCTGGGCGTCGGGCAGCGCCTCGCGCAGCGCCGCGATCGACTCGAGCACCCCTTCGCTGTGGCCGTGGGCGGAGTCGAGGCAGAGCACGTCGCAGCCCGCGTCGAACAGCGCGCGGGCGCGCACCACGGTGTCGGCCGAGGCGCCAACGGCGGCGGCCACGCGCAGGCGGCCGTGACGGTCCTTGTTGGCGTCGGGGAATTGCTGGCGCTTGAAGATGTCCTTGATCGTGATGAGGCCCCTGAGGGTCCCGTCGGGCGCGATCACGGGAAGCTTTTCGACCTTGTGCCGAGCGAGGATACGCTGCGCCTCCTCGAGATTGGTGCCGAGGGGCGCGGTGATCAACTCCTCGGACGTCATCACATCGCGGATCAGCCGGTTGGGGTCCTTCTCGAACTGGAGGTCGCGGTTGGTGATGATGCCCACCAGCCGCCGGTGCTCGTCCACGATCGGCACACCCGAGATCCGGAAGCGCTGCATGAGGTGCATGGCGTCGCGGATCGGGCGGTCGGGCGGCAGCGTGATGGGATCGAGGATCATGCCGCTCTCGGAACGCTTGACCCGGTCCACCTCGGACACCTGCCGGTCGATCGGCATGTTCTTGTGAATCACGCCGATCCCGCCGTGGCGGGCCATGGCGATGGCCATCTCGGACTCGGTGACCGTGTCCATGGCGGCGGCGACGAACGGAATGTTGAGGGAGATGTCCCGCGTGAGGCGGGTCGACACGTCGACGCGCCGGGGATGCACGGTCGAATGTCGCGGGACGAGAAGGACGTCGTCGAACGCGAGCCCTTCCTTCACTCTAATCCGGCTTTCCATGGCCGAATGTACGGCTTGACGGCCTACCGGGTCAAGCAGACCCGCGTCGCGGTTCCGGCGGTGTTTCGCCCTTTTCCGGCAACCTTGTTTCCGAGGAGGCGGGCGGCGTTTCAATGCGGTTCGGATCGCGCGGCGGGGCCACCTGGTCCACGACGGCCTTGCCGGCGGCGGCGAGGCCGCCCATCACGCGGCTCGCGGCGCCCATGGCGTCCATGGTGCCGCGGATCGCCGAGACCGACATGCGCCCCGCGCGCATCGTGTCTTCGACCGTTTCGGCCAGCTTCTGGAATGCGTTCGGCTCGCCCGAGCTGCGCGCGGCGTACTTCGATTCCAGGAACTCGATGTAGTCGAGCACCTGGTAGACGCGCTCGTCGGGGAGCGACTCCAGCTTCCGCTCGATGCGCTTTCGGAGGAACTCGTTCATGGCAGCTCCACGAGCTCGAGGATCGGATTGGCGAGATAGGTGCTGCGCCCGTTGGTCACGCGCGCCACGATGGTCACGCTGGCGAGCGGCTCGAGGCGCTGCACTTCCGCCAGCTTCACGTCCGGCACCGTAATGTAGACGAAGGCATACTCGGGAGCCGGTCCGCGGGCGAGGATGTACTTCTGCCCCGGCTGGAAGTCGGGACGCAGCTCGTCGGCGGTCTGGAGCGAGAGGTATTGGATCGTCCAGCGCAGCAGCTTGCCCTTGAACTCCTCGGGCGCGCCGCGCAGCTCGGCGGCCGACACTCCCGTGAGGACCCCGGCGTCCGAGGGCCGCACTTCACTCTCGCGCACCCACGCCTGCGCCTCGACCCGCACCCAGCCGCCGGCGCGCGCGATCACCCGCACCGGCGTGCCGGCCTCCAGCTGCCCGATCGCCGTCGAGTCCGGAGCGCGATAGAGCTGCATGCGCCTTCTCACCACGCCGCGGCGCGGGTCGATGGCCTGGGGCGGCTCCTGGACACTCGGGCCAGGTCTTGCAGGGACAGACGCAGGAACGACAGACGGTGCAGGGGCAGGCGGTTTCGAGGCGGCGGGCGCAGGCGCCGGGCGCGTCGTCGCGGCCACCTCTGGGCCACGCAGCGCCGCCGTGGCGACCCAGACGCTCCGCCGAACCTTGACCCACTGGCCGCGCTGCTCGACCTGGTCGAGCAGGAATCCCTGCACCAGCTGGGCGATCACTTTTCCATTGGGAGCGTCGCGGAGATTCTCGACCGGACCATGATTGATCGACAGCGTATGGCCTTCGCGGCGCACCGACTGCACCGAAGGCTTGAAGACCCAGCCCTCGAGCGTGATCTGCGTGAAGCTCGATCGCGCGGGTCCGGCGGTGAAGGACGACCCCTCGGTGATCTGGCCGAGGCGTGGCCCGCCGATATCGCCGAGGAAAGGCTCCGCCGCGCGCCTGACGGTGACCGTCTGCTGGGCGCGCAGCGAGCCGCTCACCAGGCAGCCAATCACACCGGTGACCAGAAGGAAACGGGCGGCGCGGACGGCTGGTAGGTGGCGCGGGGCTGGGGTAGATTGTGCCGGTCGATCCTGCACGAAAGTCATTGTAGGCCATAGGAGTAGCGATGTCAAACGGGGCGGTACGGCGGTACGGCGGGATGGCGGTACGGCTGACGGGGCACGTGGCGGGTATCGCGGCGATTGTTGGTTTTCTTACCGCCGTACCGCCGTACCGCCCTACCGCCGCTCGAGCCCAGGTTGGCTTCGACCCCTCGCACTCCCCGTTCCGTGACATCTCCACGCACCAGCAGCTGGGCTTCGTGGTCGGGCGGTTCTCCGGCGCGCGGGGCAGCGCGGGCGTCGGGGCGCAGGCCGGCAACTCTTTCGGTGTCCGGTTTCGCAACCGGCTTTCGGGGCCGCTCGAACTGACGATCAACGGCACCTACGTCAGCACCCAGCGCCTGTTTCTCGATCCCACCAGGCCCGACTCGACCCGCAACCGCGGCAACGTGGACTTTTCCTTCATCAGCGCGGACATCGGCCTCTCGCTGTCGCTGACCGGCCAGAAGACGTGGCATGGCCTGGCTCCCTGGATCGGGCTTGGCCTCGGCATCGTCGCACCAACTTCGCCCAAGGCTGATCCGGGCGGCTTCAAGGCCTCCGCGGGCTTCACCATCGTGCCGCAGATCGGCACGCGGCTGTTTCTCTCGCAGAAGCTGGCGCTCCAGTTCGAGCTGCGGGATAACACCATCCGCTACGAGTATCCGCTGGCGTATTTCAGTCCGCGGGACCCGACGTCGGGGGCCGCGCTGCCGCCCGCAATCCTTCCGATTTCGAAGCGAGACAAGGAGCTGACGCACAACTTCACCTTGTCCGCCGGGGTCTCCTACCACTTCACCTTCTAGCGGGCAACCGTGACCTGGCCGTCAGCCGAGGTCTTCGGAATCGCAGCACTGACGCTGCGCATCGCGGTGCTCGCGACGCTGGTCGCCTGCGCCGTCGGTATCCCCCTTGGCGTGTGGCTTGGCAGCACGGCGTTCGCCGGCAAGCGCCTGGTGCTCGTCCTGCTCAATACCGCGTTGGCGCTTCCTACCGTCGTCGTCGGCCTTCTCATCTACCTGGTCCTGTCGCGCTCGGGCCCGCTCGGCGCGCTCGGCCTGCTCTTCACGTGGCGCGCGATCGTGATCGCCCAGGTGGCGCTCGCCCTGCCCATCGCGGCATCGCTGGCCGCTTCGGCGGTGCAGGCGGTGGACCCGCGCGTGCGCCGCACGGCGCTCACCCTGGGCGCGGGTCCGCTGCGGGCCGCCTGGGCGGTGGCCCGCGAGGGGCGCTTCGCCCTGGCCGCCGCGGTGGCCGTCGCGTTCGGCCGCGCGCTCTCGGAAGTCGGCGCCGCGCTGATCGTGGGCGGCAATATCCGCCACGAGACGCGCACCCTCACCACCGCCATCACGCTGTCCACCTCGCAGGGACAGTTCGCGCTGGCGATCGCGCTGGGGCTGATCCTCCTTGCGCTGGCGCTGAGCGTGAATGCGGTGCTCCAGCTGCTGCAGGGGCGGGGGGACTGATGACAGTCGCCAAGTCGCCAAGTCGCCAAGGCGCCAGGGTACTCGAGTGTCACGGAATCATCCAGCGGTATGGGCCGCGCACCGTGCTCGCGGTCGACTCCCTCTCGCTCGGCGAGAACGAGCGCCTGGCCGTGGTCGGGCCGAACGGCGCCGGGAAGAGCACATTGCTGCGCATTCTCGCCTTTGTCGAACTGCCCGCGGACGGCTCGCTCTCGTTAGGCGGCCAGGCGGTGGCGACCGTGGCCGCGCGCCGGAGCGCGCGGCGCCGGGTGACCATGGTCGAGCAGCGCCCCTTCCTCTTTCGCGGCTCGGTGCTGGCGAATGTCGCGTGGGGGCTGCGCGCGCGCGGCATGGCGCGCGGGCCGGCCGAGTCCGCGGCCAGGGGCGCGCTTGACCTCCTCCAGTCGCGGAACCTGGAGCGGCGCGACAGCCGGGCGCTCTCGGGCGGCGAGACGCAACGCGTGGCGGTGGCGCGGGCACTCGCCTGCGCGCCCGATGTGCTGCTGCTCGACGAGCCGGTGTCGGGCGCCGACCGCGCGGCACATCAGGCGGTGTACGCCGCGATCGGCGAGGCGCAGGCGCGCCGGCCGATGGCCGTGTGCGTGGCCTCGCACCAGCTCGAGGACGCGTACCGCTGGGCGGACCGGATCCTCGCGCTGCACGAGGGCGCACCGGCGCCGGTGACGCCGGAGAATCTCTTTCGCGTGGACCTCCCGGGCGGCGGGCCGATGCAGACGGTGCGCATCGGCAGCGTCACCATCGACGTGGTGTCGGACCGGTCGGGGCCGGTCACCCTCGCGATCCCGCCCGAAGAAATCGTGCTCTCGAATGCGCCCCTGCATTCATCGGCGCGCAACATGGTCGTGGGACGCATCATCCGCGTCTCCGAGCAGGGGGCCGCGATGCGGGTCACGGTGGACGCCGGCGTGGAGCTCGTCGCGCTGGTCACGCGGCGCAGTTTCGAGGAGCTGGGCTTCACCGTCGGCGGTCAGGCACATGCCTCCTTCAAGAGTGTCGCCGTTCGCGTTTTCTGAGGTATCTTGGGCCATGGCCGTCGCTTACCTCACTCGAGTCGTCCTTTTTTCGGCCCTCCATCGCTACTTCCGGCCGGACTGGTCCGCGGCGCGTAATGACGCCGCGTTCGGCGCGACGATGCATGAGCACGGGCACGACTACCGTTGCGAAGTGACCGTGAAGGGCACGCCCGACGCGGACACGGGTATGGTGATCGATCTCGGGGCGCTGGATCGGCTGCTGTCGGACGAAGTCGCCCAGCGCTTCGGGAATCGCCGCATCCATGCTGACGTACCGGAATTCGCCGAGGGTAAGACGATTCCCACGGGCGAAATGCTCTGCATCGATATCTGGGGAAGACTGTCGGCCCGGCTGCCTTCGACGTGTGTTCTGCATTCGGTGAGAGTTGCTGAGGATGAGACGATGGTTGCGGAATACAGAGGGGAGTAGGGGATGGGGGATGCAGGGCAACTTGGCGACTTGGCGACTTGGCGACTGGTCTTTGGCGACTTGGCGACTGGTAATGCCTGAACTGGACGCGGTGGAAGAGACCCTCGTGTGGCTCGAGGTCAACCGCGAGCCGGCGGTCACGTGGATGTGCACCCCGGATCAGCTCGAGGAGCTGGCCGTGGGCTGGCTGCACGGCGAGGGATACATAACGAGTGTCGACGAGCTCTCCTCACTGCGTCCCTGCGCGACGGACCTCGGGTTCTGGGCCGTGGTGCCGGCCGAGCGGGTGGCCGCGGTCGCGCAGGATGATCGCCGCCGCGTGCTGGCGTCGGGGTGCGGCGCGGTAACGGTCGCCCTGGCCGATCCCGAATCGCTGCGCCGCGGCACGCCGCGCGGTACGCCACCCGGCTTCGAGGCGATGCGGCTGCTGTTCAAGGACCTGTTCAGCCGTGGCTCGCGCTACAAGGAAACGGGCGGGATCCACGCCGCCGCACTGGCCGACGGCGCTACGCTCATCGCGCACGCCGAGGACGTCGGGCGTCACAACGCCGTGGACAAGGTGATCGGCGCCGCGCTGCTGGCCCGGCGCGACCCCACCGGACTGGGACTCCTGGTCACGGGCCGCATCTCGGCGGAGCTGGCGTTCAAGGCCGCGCGCGCGGGGCTCGCGTGGGTGGCAACGGTCTCGGTCCCCACCACGCTCGCGGTCACGATCGCCCGGCGCGCGGGCGTGGTCCTGGTGGGTCGCGCCGTGTCGGGTACGCCCCAGCTGCACGGTATCTGAAGATTCACATTCGACCCGGAGGTTTCTTGCGCACCTTTGCTACCGTTGCCGTGCTTGCCGTTCTCGCCGCACCGGCCGCGCGGGCGCAGAGCGCCGACGAGCCGAGCCTCGCCTTCACCATCAGCGCCGGCCTCAGCACCGGCCAGAAGCTGTGGAACGTGGACAACCAGCCGCTCCTCGCGCCGGCGGGCGCGTACGACACCGTGCGTCTCGGGCGGCGCCTCGTCCCGGGCCTCACGGCGTCGCTCGGCATGTCGCTCTTCCGCTCGCCGCACTGGGGCTTGAACGCCGAGATCGGTTATTTCGGCGTCGGCTCGGAACAGCTGTGCATCGGGCCGGCGGTCTACGCCAACGACAGCCTGAACCTCAACAGGCAGGGCTGCGAGAACGCCAACGGCCGCCACGCCGCGAGCAGCGCCATCGGCTTCCTGGTGGGCGGCGTGCACCAGTTTCTCGATTCGTCGTCGGCCTGGCACCCGTACATCCGGGCCAACGCCGGTGTCGGCCTGCTCGGCGCGTCGTTCGTCGAGACGAACAGCCTCGTGCATGGCCCGCAGTGCGCCGGGATCTCCCCGTCGGACAACATCTGCCCCTACACGATCCTGTCGGAGCGGAAGAAGAGGAGCGCCACCTTCCTCGTTTCGCTGGCGGGCGGGTTTACCGTGAATTTCGGGCAGGGCTACCGCATCCGCATGGAAGGGCGCGACCTGATCATGCAGATCCCCCGGGTCACCGGCCCCGCGGATCCGACGACGGGCAACATCGCCGACGCGAAGCTGGTGGTGAAGCACGTGCCGTCGTTCACCATCGGCCTCGACGTGTTGCTCGAGCGGCGTCGCACGCGGCGCTATTGAGGGCACCCTGACCATCACCGGGGCCATCATCGCGGGCGGCGGCGCGACGCGATACGGCGGCGCGCCCAAGGGCCTGTTCGAAGTCGGCGGGCGGCGGGTCATCGACCGCGTGGCCGACGCGCTCACGCAGGCGACGGGCCGCGTGCCGGTCCTGATCGCCAACGATCCCGCCGCGGCGGAGTGGCTCCCCGGAACCGTCATCCATGCCGATGTCATGCCGGGGCTGGGTTCGCTGGGGGGGATCCTCACGGCGGTAGAGACGGGCGGGCCGGCTGACGGGCGGACGGGCGGACCTGCGGGGGGCGTCCTTTGCGTCGCCTGGGACATGCCCTTCGTCTCGGCGGCGCTCCTGAAGGAACTGGCCTCCATGCTGGCCGATGCCGACGCGGCGGTGCCCGAATCCGACTCCCGGCGAGGGGTTGAACCGCTCTGCGCCGCCTATGGCCCGGCCTGCGGCCCGGCCATCCGCGCGGCGGCGGCCCGGGGCGACAACCGGGCCATCGCTTTTCATGCCGACATCCGCCTCGCGCGCCTCTCACGCGATCGCGTGTTGCAGTACGGCGACCCGGGCGTACTTTTCTTCAACGTCAACACCCCAGCAGACCTGTCGCGCGCGGAGTCTCTATGCCGGATCCCCGGCTCATCTCGGTAGTCGGCAAGAAGAATGCGGGCAAGACGACCCTCGTCGTCGCGCTCGTGAAGGAACTGGTGCGGCGCGGCCACCGGGTCATGTCCATCAAGCACGGCACCCACCCGTTCCAGGTCGACGAGGAGGGGCGCGACTCGTGGCGGCACATGAACGAGGGCGGCGCCGAGCGCGTGGTGATGGAGACGCCGAACCAGCGCGTCCTCATCTCACGGATCACCGAGCCGATGGGTCCGCGCGAGCTGGCCCAGCTGTACCTCTCCGATGCCGAGTTCGTGGTGGTCGAGGGGTTCAAGGATTCCGACATCCCGAAGATCGAAGTGTTTCGGAAGGCAGTGCACGCCGAGCCGATCTACACCCCGGGCGCGCCGACTTTTGTCGGCATCGTGACCGACGACCGCGAAATGCGGGCCTCGATTCCGGTGATGCGCTTCAGTGATACCGCCTGGATGTACCGCCTCATCGACATCGTCCTGACGAGCGCGAAATGACTGCGCGGGGCGCGCCCTTTGGGGCGGCCCTGGTGGCCGCCCGCCATCGAGCGACGCCGGCACTCACTCTCGCCGCGATCTTCCTCGCCGGCTGCGCCGCCCGCCAACCGGTTTCTCCCCAGACAGTGCAGGTCGCTTCCCTCACCGCCGAGCTCGACTCGGCCTTCGCGGGCGCGCCGTGGGCCCGCGCGTCGTGGGGCGTAATCATCGAGTCGCTCGACCGCGGCGACGTGCTCTACCGCCGCAACGCCGAGCATCTCTTCATGCCGGCCTCCAACCAGAAAATCCTGACCGGTTCGGTGGCGCTGGCCCGGCTCGGAGCCGATTTCAGGTTCCGCACGCCGGTGCTGGCGGTCGGCACGCGCAGCGGCGACACCCTGCGGGGTGACCTGGTGGTGGTGGGCCGCGGCGATCCGACGCTGTCGCAGCACGCGTCCGGAAATCTCGACATGATGGTGTCGCTGCGGCCCTGGGCCGACTCGATCCGCGCGCGCGGCATTCGCGTGGTGACGGGCCGCGTGATCGGCGACGCGTCGTACTATCCCGACCCCGTACTTGGTGAGGGGTGGATGTGGGACGACCTCCAGGATTCGTATTCGGCGCCGGTGGGGCCGCTCCAGTTCAACGAGGGGTTCGCGCAGATCGTGGTCACGCCGGGCGCGCGCGCGGGCGACGCGGCGCGCATCCAGCTCTTCCCCGCCAGCGCGCCGCTGCGCGTCTTCGGCACGGTGACGACGGCGCCGCCCGATTCAAATATCAACCAGGTCCGCTACGCGCGGGTCTTCTACACCGACTCGGTGATCATCGGCGGCCGCATCTCGGCGGGTCTGCCGCCCGCGGCGATCGACGCCGCGGTAACCGACCCGGCCCGCTACTTCGAGAACGCCGCGACCGAGGCGCTCAGCGCCGCCGGCATCGTGGTCCTGGGTCCGCGGCTGCCGCCGTCCCAGAGCGTCGTCGCGCCGGTCCCCGGTCCGCGGTCCCCGGTCCCCGTGGATACGCTCTTCACCTGGCAATCGCCGCCGTTGCGCGACATCCTCGTCCTGCTCGAGAAGCCGAGCCAGAACCAGATCGCCGAAGCGCTGCTGCATACGTTAGGCAGCCTCAAGGGCGAGGCGTCGGTGGACAGCGGCAAGGCGGTGATCCGGGAAACGCTGCTGGGCTGGGGCGTTCCGGCCGACGCCTACGTGTACGTGGACGGCTCGGGCCTCTCGCGGTACAACTACGTCGCGCCCGAGGCCATCGCGGCGGTGCTGACGAACATCAGCCGGCATCCGCAGTTCAGCGCCTTCTACGACGCGCTCCCGGTCGGCGGCATCGACGGGACCATCGGGGCGCGGTTCCGGACCGGGCTGGCGCGCGGCAACGTGCACGCCAAGACGGGATCGATCTCCAACGCCCGCAGCCTGTCGGGGTACGTGACCACACTGGACGGCGAGCGGATGGTCTTCGTGCTGCTCTGCAATCATTTCACCGTGCGCAACCGGGTCGTCGAGACGGTGCAGGATTTCGTGGTGGAGCGACTGGCCACGTTCCGCAGGGGCGGTACGCGGTACGGCGGTAAGGCGGTAAGGCGGTGATTTCCGTACGGGAAGCCATCGAGCGCATCCTGGCCGGGGTCACCACGCTTCCGGTCGAAGACGTCGCGCTGCTCGACGCGCAGGACCGCGTCCTCGCCGAGACGGTTGATTCCCCCCTCGACCTGCCTTCGCGCACGAACTCGGCCATGGACGGCTACGCCGTGCGCTCGGGTGACGTGAAGGGCGCATCGAAGGCGTCGCCCCGACGGCTCGCGATCATCGAAGAATTGCCCGCGGGCCGGCTGCCCACGAAGACCGTCGGCCCGGGCCAGTGCGCGCGCATCTTCACCGGCGCCGCGCTGCCCGAGGGCAGCGATTGCGTCATCCGCCAGGAAGACACCACGCGTGAGGGCGACGTCGCTGTCTTTCTCGACGAACGCGACGTGGGGAAGAATTTCCGCCTCGCCGGCGAGGACCTGAAGAAGCTTCAGCGCGTTTTCGAACCCGGCGCCATCCTGGGCCCGGCGCAGCTCGGCGTCCTGGCATCGATGGCGAAGGCCCGCGTGAAGGTGCACGCCCGCGCGCGGGTCGCGATTCTCGCCTCGGGCGACGAGGTCGTGGACCTCGACCAGGCCGCCGCGATCCTCTCGGGCGACAAGATCGCGACCAGCAACTCGTATACCCTGCACGCGCTGATCAGGGATGCCGGCGCGACTCCCATCCAGCTCGGCATCGCGAAGGACACACTGGAGAGCGTGCGCGAGCATTTCGAGCGGGGCATCCGCGAGGCCGACCTCATCGTTTCGACGGCGGGCGTGAGCGTCGGCGAGCACGACTTCGTGCGCGACGCGCTGGCGGCGCTGGGCGCGAACATGGACTTCTGGCGGGTGGCGATGCGGCCCGGCTCGCCGCTGGGGTTCGCGCACGTCGGCGGCAAGCCGTGGATCGGGTTGCCGGGCAATCCGGTCAGCACGATGGTCTGTTACGAGCTCTACGTGCGGCCGGCGATCCGGAAGATGCAGGGGCACCGCACGCTGCACCGCCGCGCCGTGCGCGTGGTCATGGAGGAAGCGGCGAAGACGCCGGGCCGATTGACGCACTTCCTGCGCGGCGTCATCCGGGAGGACGGCGGGACGCTGAGAGCAAGGTTGACGGGACCGCAGGGCTCTGGCATTCTCACCTCCATGGCGAGAGCCAACTGCCTGCTGGTAATTCCCGAAGGGCGCGACGCGGTGCTGCCGGGGGAGACCGTTACCGCCATCCTCCTCGGCGACGCGCAGGCGTTCGCCGACACACCGAGTGTGAGCTGAGCGGCTTGACATATCCGGCCGGGACACGGTACGGATCCTGAGACGCACTACGCACTACGCACTACGCACTACGCACTACGCACTACGCACTCTGTGGAGAAACCATGCAAGTAACGCTCACGCAGTCCGTCGTCGACGCCCTCAAGGCCCTGCACGACGTGCCCGACGAGTTGCGGGCGCGCATTGACGGCATCACGCCGGAGGGCAGCGCCTGGGCCATGAAGCTGAGCGACGACGAGGGTACGGCGATGGCGGAGCTGCTCCAGTGGCACATGCGAACCGATCCAGCGACCGGCAAGCCGACGCCGCAGTCCGCGGCGTTCGGCGAGCTGATCACGCTCATCGACGAGGCCATGTTCTAGATGCTGCCGATCGCGCTGTTCGGCGGGATCGCCGTCTTCATCGGCGGCATCGGCTGGATGGTGCACAGCATGGACAAGAAGCGCACCGCCGCCGTGCAGATGGTCGCGCAGACAATGGGTTTCACCTTCACGAAGGATTGCGACGCCGAGATGGCCGATCTCGTGGGCGCGCTGCCGGTCTTCGACAACGGGCACAGCAGAAAGGCCACGCGCCTCATGCGCGGCAAGCTGGCCGGCCGCGACGCCGCGATCTTCGACTATCGCTACACGACCGGCGGCGGCAAGAGTTCGCACACGCACTACCACACCATGGTGCTCTTCCTCGCGGGCGCGGAGGGGCTGCCGGATTTCAGCCTCTCGCCCGAAAACTTCCTGCACCGCATCGCCGGCGTGTTCGGCTACCAGGACATCGACTTCCCCGAGGCGCCCGACTTCTCGAAGCACTACCTGCTGCGCGGCACCGACGAGACCGCCATCCGCGACACCTTCAACAGCGAGGTCCTCGCCTTCCTCGGCGGCAGCACCGGCTGGCAGGTGCAGTCGTCGGGCGGGAAGCTCTGCGTCTTCCGGGAAGGTCGTTATGCGAAGCCGGAAACGCTCCCCAGCTATGCCGCCGATACCCTGAGAATTGCGGGGGTTTTCAAGCGCACGTGAAGAGGGCGGCCACGAGTGCCGCCCCTACAGCGTGCACAATTCCAGTGCAGCCGGACTCGTGTTTTCCGTCACACGCAGAATCGTTCCTCGGATCTAGCCCAACGTCCTAAGTCCCCGACACAGCTTCATTTCCGCCGCAAAGGCAGCACGATGCGCCGTTCAGGCACCGCCCTTGCAATAGCATGGGCCGGTGGACCGCGTCGTGCTTGGAAACACCCCGGGATTCCCCCGGACGCGGCAATTCATCTTCTCCAGAACAGATGAGGATCGATATGCGCAGTGCCTTGTACTCGATGTACGCCCTTGCCGTGCTTGCGGCCGTCGGTTGTGGTGACGGCAGCAACCCGGTGATCGTGAACATCCCGACCGTGAAGACCGTCGTCGTCACGCCGTCCACGGCGAACGTGACCGTCGGCGCCACCGTCACACTCGGCGTGACGCTGGTCGATTCCGTGAACGTGGCCGTCCCGGGCGCCATCGCGACCTGGTCCACGACCAACGCCGCGGTGGCCACCGTCGCCGCCGGCGTCGTCACCGGCGTGACCGCCGGCACCGCGAACATCATCGCCACCTCGAACGGCCACGCGGACACCGCCGCGATCACGGTGATCGCCGCCGTGCCCGCGCGCTTCAGCAACGTGTTCGTCGTCAGCATGCTGCAGAAGGACTACTCGCAGGTCTTCGGCGCGACCGTCACCATGCCGTGGCTCGACAGCATCGCCAAGCTCGGCGCGCGGTCCACGAACTACTTCGGCAACGCGCAGCCCTCGATCGGCAACTTCTTCGCGCTCGCGACGGGCGACACGCTCACCAACAACGACACCAGCTCGGTCGTCCAGAACGTGGACAACATCGTGCGCCAGCTCGCGCTCGCGGGCAAGACCTGGAAGTCGTACGCCGAGAACATCCCGAGCGCCGGCTACATCGGCCCCGACCAGGGGCTGTATGTGCGCCGCCACAACGTCTTCACGCTGATCAGCGACGTGACCACCGCCACGCTCGCCACGCGCGCCCAGAACATCGTGTCGATGACGCAGCTGGGGACGGACATCACCAACAACACGCTGCCGAACTTCGGGATGATCATCCCGAACGACTGCAACAACACCAACACCAGCAACACCGTCCCCGCGTGCTCGCTCGCGAACGGCGACAACTGGCTCCGCACGAACCTGATGCCGCTCCTCGCCAAGCCGGCATTCCAGGCCGGCGGCAACGGCCTGCTGATCATCCTGTTCGACCGCTCGGGCACCAGCGCGGCCAACGGCGGCGGCAAGGTGGCATGGGTCGCATTCGGCCCGCGCGCGCGCGTGAACTACACCTCGGGTGCCACGCTGTACCAGCACCAGAGCACGCTCCGCCTCATCATGGAGTCGCTCGGCGTGACCGCGTTGCCCGGCAAGGCCGCGACCGCCCCCAGCATGGCGGAGTTCCTCATCACTCCCTGAGCCGGTCGTGGGTAGCAGCTAGTGGTCAGGAAAAAACGAAGAAGAGCGGGAGGATGTGTATTCCTCCCGCTCTTCTTTCTTTTGTGCCCGCGGAAATCAGTGCGCGCGGATCTTCCGGATTTCTTCCGCCAGCCTGGGGACGATCTCGAAGGCGTCGCCGACGATGCCGTAGTCAGCGACCTTGAAGATGGGCGCATCCTTGTCCTTGTTGATCGCGACGATGACTTTCGCCGTCCGCATTCCCGCCAGGTGCTGGATGGCCCCCGAGATGCCGACTGCGACATAGAGTTGCGGGCTCACCGTCTTCCCCGTCTGCCCGACCTGCTCGCCGTGCGGCCGCCACCCTGCGTCCACCACCGCCCGCGACGCACCCACCGCCGCGTTGCCGAACGCCTTCGCCAGGTCCTCGATGAGATGAAAGTGCTCGGGCCCCTTCATGCCCCGGCCGCCCGACACGACGACCGACGCCTCGGCGACGTCGAGCGCGCCCTGGTCACCCGCCTTCCGCTCCTTCACGACGAGACGCGCGGTGGCTTCGACCGCACTCACCGTCTCCACCGTCCCGGCCTTGCCGGCGGCGGCGGCGGCGGCGGCGGTGAAGGTGTTCGGGCGAATCGCGACCAGCACCGGAGCACCTTCGAGCACGACCTGCTGGATCACCTTGCCGGCATAGATCGGCCGGGTCGCGACGACCTTGCCGCCCTCCACGGCGACCGCGGTGACATCCATCGCCAGTGGCGCGTCCATGATCGCGGCGAGCCGCGGAGCCAGGTCCTTTCCCATCGCCGTGGCGGCGACCACGACCGCCGTGCAGTCCTTTGCCTGGGCCGCGATGGTGGCGGCAAAGGCATCCGGTGCGTACATGGCGAACGACGCGTGCGTCGCGACCAGCACGCGGTCGGCGCCCGCCTCGCCCAGTCCTTCCGTCTCGACGCCCGCGGCGGCGAGGATGATCGCATCCACGCTCGCACCCATCGCGTCGGCAAGGGCGCGCGCCGCGGTGACGGCTTCGCGGCTCACTTTCTTCAGCTTGCCATCGGCCTGTTCGCAGACCGCCAGGATCCGGGCCATCAGAGGACCTTCGCTTCCTGCTGGAGCAGCCGCACCAGCTCGGGCACGGCGCCCACGCCTTCGCCGACGATCCGGCCTTCCTTGCGGGCCGGCGGCATCGCCAGCGACTTCACCGTCATGCGCGGGGCGCTAAGCGCTACGGGCTTCGTCTCGACCGGCTTCTTCTTGGCCGCCATGATGCCCTTGAGCGCCGGGTAGCGCGGATTGTTCAGCCCTTTGTCGCAGGTCACGACGGCGGGCAGCGCGCATTCGACGACCTCGATGCCGCCTTCGACTTCGCGCTCCGCCGTCATCGTGCGGTCGGCGATATCGAGCTTTGTCGCGGCCGTCACGCACGGCAGCCCGAGCAGCTGCGCCGTCATGGTCCCCACCTGATGGTTGCAATCGTCAACGGCAATCTTGCCGAAGAGAATGAGATCATACCCGCCGTCCTTCAGCTCGGCGGCCAGCGCCTTCGCGACCGCGAGCCCGTCGGCGGGGATCGCGGCCTGGAGCAGCACGCCCCGGTCGGCGCCCATCGCCAGCGCGGTGCGGATCGTCTCGGCGGCGGCATCGGGACCGAGCGTCACGATGACGACTTCGCCAGCGCCCGCCTTGTCGCGGCGCTGGAGCGCTTCCTCTACCGCAAACTCGTCGTACGGGTTGAGGATGAACTTCACGCCGGCTTCATCGATCGAGACGCCATCGGCGCCGATCTTGATCCGGGTCTCCGTGTCGGGAACGCGCTTCACGCAGACGGCGATTTTCATTCGAAGGCCGAAAGCCCGGTGACATCCTCACCGAGAATGAGCGAATGCATGTCGTGCGTTCCTTCGTAGGTGTAGACGCTTTCGAGGTTCGCCATATGCCGCATGGCGCTGTACTCGATGAGGATGCCGTTGGCGCCGAGCAGCCGGCGCGCTTCGCGCGCGATGTCGGTCGCGATGTTGCAGTTGTTGCGCTTGGCGAGCGAGACCTGCTGCGGCCGCATGGTGCCGAGGTCCTTGAGCCGGCCGAGCTGGAGGCAGAGCAGCTGGCCCTTGGTGATCTCGGTGAGCATCTCGGCCAGGCGCACCTGCTGGATCTGGAAGGCGCCGATCGGCTTGCCGAACATCACCCGCTGCTTCGCGTAGGCCAGCGCCTCGGCGTAGCAGCCCATCGCCGCGCCCAGCGCGCCCCACGCGATGCCGTAGCGCGCCTGCGTCAGGCACATCAGCGGCGACTTGATGCCGCCCGACTTCGGCAGCAGCGCGTCCCTGCCGACCTTCACGCCCTGGAGCACCAGCTCCGAGGTGTCGGACGCGCGCAACGAGAGCTTGCCCTTCTGGTCCTTGGCGCTGAAGCCCGGCGTGCCGGTCGGCACGATGAAGCCGCGGATGGACTTCGAGTCCTCGAGCGCGCCGGTCTTGGCCCAGATGATCGCGACGTCGGCCGCCGAGCCGTTGGTGATCCACATCTTGGCGCCGTTCA
>JAYTEN010000045.1:0-18515 GCA_043735145.1 Gemmatimonadota bacterium
CTCCCCCCCGTCACTTCATACCCCGGCCGCCCGCCGAGCACATAGGCGAGCGTCGACTTGCCCGCGCCATTGGGCCCCATGATCGCATGGATCTCGCCGGTCGGGACGGTGAGGGACAAGCCGTTGAGGATCGGCTTGCCGGCGACCGTGGCGTGGAGGTTTTCAATTTTGAGCATGGCGGGCCTTGGTGAATGATCGCGAGATACGAGTCAGGCAGAAGAACAGCGCCGCGATTGCGACCAAGCCTAGGATCGCAAATCCAAGTCCTTGCAGCCGTGCGACGGCGCTGAATGAGCCGTCGAAAATGGAAGCGAATCCCATACCCGCGAGAGGGATAATTGTGACCATCGCCGTCGCGAAAGCCAGCAACCAAAGAGCCATCGCCCCGAAGATAAGAGTGGCACGGATCACCCCACGCTCCCCTCAAGACTGATCCCCAGAAGCTTCTGCGCTTCGACCGCGAATTCCATCGGCAGTTGCTTCAGCACTTCCCTCGCAAACCCATTCACGATCAAGGCTACCGCCGCCTCCGCGTCGAGCCCGCGCGAGGTGGCGTAGAAGAGTTGGTCTTCGCTGATCTTGCTGGTGGTCGCTTCATGCTCGATCTGCGCGGTCGGGTTCTTGACCTCGATGTAGGGGACGGTGTGCGCGCCGCTCTCGCTGCCCAGCAGCAGGCTGTCGCACTGGGTGAAATTGCGGACATTCTCGGCGCCGGGGAGGACCCTCACCAGCCCGCGATAAGTGTTGTTCGAGCGACCGGCGCTGATGCCCTTCGAGATGATCGTCGAGCGGGTGTTCTTGCCGATGTGGATCATCTTGGTGCCGGTGTCGGCCTGCTGATAGTTGTTCGTCACCGCCACCGAGTAGAACTCGCCGATCGACCCGTCGCCCTTGAGAATGCAGCCCGGGTATTTCCACGTGATCGCCGATCCGGTCTCGACCTGCGTCCAGCTGATCTTCGAGTTCACGCCGGCGCAGAGCCCGCGCTTGGTCACGAAGTTGTAGATGCCGCCCTTGCCGTGCTCGTCACCGGGATACCAGTTCTGCACCGTGCTGTACTTGATCTGCGCGTTGTCCATGGCGATCAGCTCGACGACGGCCGCATGCAGCTGGTTCTCGTCGCGCCTCGGCGCCGAGCAGCCCTCGAGATAGCTGACGTAGGCGCCGTCCTCGGCGATGATGAGCGTCCGCTCGAACTGGCCGGTCGACGACGCGTTGATGCGGAAGTAGGTCGACAGCTCCATCGGGCACCGCACGCCCCGGGGGATATAGGCGAAGGATCCGTCGCTGAAGACCGCGGCGTTGAGGGCCGCGAAATAGTTGTCGGTATAGGGCACCACGGTGCCGAGATACTTCGCGATCAGCTCGGGATACTCGCGCACCGCGTCCGAGAAGGAGCAGAAGATCACGCCTTCTTTCGCGAGGTTTTCGCGGAACGTCGTCGCCACCGACACGCTGTCGAAGACGGCGTCCACAGCCACGCCGCTCAGCCGTTTCTGCTCCGAGATCGGAATGCCGAGCTTCTCGAACGTCTCGAGCAACTTCGGGTCGATCTGGTCGAGCGACTCGTATTTCTTCTGCTGTTTGGGCTCCGAGTAGTAGCGGATCGCCTGATAGTCGATCGGCGGATACTTCACGTTGGCCCAGGTGGGCTCCTTCAACGTCAGCCAGTGCCGGTACGCCTTCAGGCGCCACTGCAGCATGAAGTCGGGCTCGCCCTTCTTGCCGGAGATGAGACGGATGACATCCTCGCTCAGTCCGGGCGGCATCGACTCAGAGTCGATGTCGGTAACGAAGCCGTACTTGTACGGCTGAAGGACCTGGGCTTCGATCGCGGTGCTCATGCGTGCTCCGTCGGCGGAGCGCCGGTCGTGAAGCTGATGGCGTACTCGCAGGAATTGCAGCCGTGCGCGATATGCGCGATCCGCTCAATGTCCGCGCCCAGCACGGCCTTCAGAAAACGCTCCTCGACCGCGCAGATCTCCGGAAACCGCGCGACCACCGCCCGCATCGCGCAGTTATGCTCGGCGAGGTGAAACACGCCGGCGTCTTCGCGCCAGTCAGCCATGTAACCTTCTTCAGTCAACACCCGGGCGACGGCGGCCAGACGCCCTTCCTCGGGCGTCACCTGGATTTCCGCATTGATCCGCCGGGCCAGTTGCGCATACCGCTGCTCGAACATCTCCACGACCGCGCCTCGGCCGTCCTTCTCGGCGACCTGGGCGAGCAGGCTCGTGAGCGCGTCACGGTACCCGTTGGGGAACAGCGCTTCACCCTGGGTGGTGAGCTGGTACGCAAAGGCAGGCGCGCCCAGACCGTTCTGTTCCCGGACGAATTGGACCAGACCCTCGATCTCGAGCTCTTTCAGGTGTCGCCTGACGGCGTTGGCGGACACACCGAACCGAACGCCAAGTTGTTTTGCGGTAATGGGTTGAGATTTCTTTACTTCCAGAAGGACCTGGCTGCGCAGACCCTTCTGTCCCGTGATGTAGCCAGGGGCAGTTGTCATGCGGAAACTTACCAGCCAAAACTCCATTTTGGCAACTTCGTCAACGCTTTTGTTAGCGAATAACCTCCCGGGCCTTCGCCGCAGCAGAATCTCCCAGAGCCGAAAGAAAGGAATCCAGGGCGGGGACCCCGCCGCGGCTCGCCAGGATGAACGTCCGAATCGCCTCCCGGAATGCTGCGTCGCCCGCCGCGCGGCGAATACCCTCGATGGCGTTCGCGGTGCTGTCCGCCGGGCCACCTGCCAGGGTGACCGACCAGGCCGGAAGCAGCTCCGAGATCAGCCGTTCCGCCGGCCCGTTCGCGCGCACCATTCCACCCCACCACGAGCGCGATACCTCACGGCGTATGGTGTTATCTCCGGTTGACGGGCTTCGCGCATCGGCACCGAGGTAAATGACTCCAGGTCCGCCGCGCGTTTCGCGCCACGCCGTCTCGACCACGCCGATTTCGGTGGTCGGAACCGGACCGAAATCGCGCCAGTAGACTGCCCATGTGTCGGCCAGCCGCGCCAGCATCGCGTCGGTCGCGTGCGTCACGCCGGTGTCGGCCGACAGGTTCCTCCAGATGCGAAAGCTGAGTCGTCCGGCGCGACGCGTCTCGGAGTTGAATCGCCCCACGGCGTAGAGCGAGGTGTCGGGTCCGCCAATCACCGGCGTCCAGCGCATGAGACGCCGGCCCTGCGTGATCGCTTCCGAGGACAGCCAGCCCGGAGCAATGGCCTGGTATTCCTGGGGAAGATCGAAGAGAAGCAAACCGCCGTGGACTTCCAGCTGCCAGACGCTGGCGGGTGGCGACGCGGATGCCACGACCACCTCACGCTCCCGCGCCCGGACCGTGAATCCGGTGAGCGAGCGAAGATATCCGGCGGCGAGGGAATCGCGCGGCAGGCCGCGGGGATACCGGAACTGGAGCGCGATGAGTTCGCTGTCCCGGGCGAGGAGATACTCCTCCACTTCGAGGGCGGCGCCCTGCACCGTTCCGGACATGACAAGATGAATCGCGGGCTGGCCCGCGAGGTCGAGCGAATCGCGAGCGAGCATCCGGAAGGTGGGCCCCAGGGTACTGCGCCAGGTGCTCGCGATGCGCCTGCTCGCGACATCGCGCAGCGGCACCGCCCGGCCCCACGGCGACAGAATGAGCGCCCCCCACAACTGGGCGCTCAATGATGCGTCACGCGGCTGGAAGATCACGGTCGTCGTGCCCCGCGTGGTGGCCGGGGAGAAGACCCAGTCGTCGAACGGCCGGCGCAGCGCCACGCCCCACTCGGCGCTGGTGTAGACCGGCTGGTCGATGACCGCGCTGTCCTGCTGGACGGCAACGGCGAGGGCGAGCGCGAGGACGAACATGCCCGATAATACTATATTGGCGCCATGTCGCGACCCTGGGTGCTCCTCATCATCGCGGGACTGCTCGAATTCGTATGGGCCGTCGGGCTCAAGCAGTCGCGGGGCTTCAGCCGCCCGCTACCCAGCGCGATCACCGTCGTCGCGGCTCTCCTCTCGTTCTACCTCCTCGGGACGGCGATGAAGGACCTCCCAGTCGGTACCGCGTACGCGGTCTGGACCGGGATCGGGGCGGTCGGCGCCGCGGTGATCGGCATCGTCTTCCTGGGTGAGTCGCGCGAATTCTGGCGGGTCGTGTCGCTCGCGCTGATCGTGGCCGGGATCGTGGGGCTCAAACTGACGAGTCGAAGCTGATCTGGTGATCGGCGGGTGACGGTGCGGGTGTAGTGTTGCCCTACGCTCCGAGACGGATCGGTTTGCGCAGCGAAGCGAAGCACGAAGCCCCGCCGGTAACCGGCGGGGCTTCATCATCCGGGCAAGGCGCGATCTCAGCTGCCGTCGGCGATCCGCACGGCGCAGAAATGTCCGCGCGCTTCCTGGCCGATCGTCCCACCGGGGGCGCTGGCCCAGCCGCCGGCGATGCCATCGGTCGCAATGCTCCGCACGTACAGCGCGAAGTAGCCGCCATCGAACAGCATCATGCCGCGGGCGTTGGAGCCCGAGCCCACGCGGGCCACCACGCCCCTGACCTCGCCGTTGCGCAGGCGCGTGACATAGAAGCCCACGCCGGGCATCGTGTCATTCGCCGCCATGGGATCGCCCATGCGCGTCGCGCCCACGTCCTCGAGCGCGAGATCCAGCTGGCCGATCGTCGGCTGCGAAACCAGAACGCTGGTATCGGGATGCCCCACGGCGACCATGGCTGGGTCCTGGGGCCGCAGGATCATCCGCCCCGTAGCTGTCTGGCCCGCCCGCGGACCGCCGGTGGCGACGAAAATGACGGCGTAGGTGCCCGGGAGCTGGGCGATGTTCATGTCGAGCGCGCCCTGCGCAGGCGCAGGTTCGCAGGAAGCGGCCGTCATCGGAGCGACGCGGTGGTGGCACGCCGACAACACTCCCGCGACCGCGACGGGCAGCAAGCCGCGTACGACGACTGAAGTGCGCATCTATGGCCTCGCCACGCCGGTGATCCGGTTGTTTCGGTCGACGATGTAGATCGGCTGCCGCGACACATCACCACGCAGGTCGATGACCCTCTGCGCTGCTCCCGCTGTCTGCGGCGCTATCGTGAAGGCACGCACATAGGTCTGCGCCGACGAGTAGTTGACGGTATAGCCGAGGTCCTCCATGGCCCCGATCGTCAACCGGCTGAGCGGGTTCGCGGCACCCGAATTGAGGTACCCCGTCATCAGCTCGGGGCCGAAGGTCGATTCCCGCCAGTGCGAATTGAACGTGCCCGGTCCACAGGTCGCCGCGGCCGAGGGCGGCAGGCCGGTGCAGTTCTCGACCGGTACCTTGTTCCCGCCGGTGTAGGTGGTGCCGCCGATCGCGTCGAAGGCGGTACGGGCCTGACTGCAGCTGAAGAAGGTGTCGATGTGGTTCGCGCTCGTACTCGGGTTCTGCAGGCAGTTGATGAGTGCCGGGTTCCACAGCGTGCCAAAGCCGAGCACATGCGCCATCTCGTGCAGAATCACGGCGTTCAGTGCGCCGGCGCTGACGAGCCCCGCCACGTCGGCGGTATCGAAGCGCATGGTGCCGGAGATCGTGAGGAATCCGGTATCGCGGATCCAGCACGGCGAGGCCTGGCCCAGGATGTTGCTCGGCCCGTCGATCGAGTCAAAGCTGGCAAGGATCACCACGTCGTCGACGTTGATCGGTCCATACGCGGTGGGGTTGTTGCACGAATTCGCGTCGATGGTGTGGTTGGCATAATCGGGAATGTCGCCGGTGATCACGCGCTGCCAGGTTGCGATCGCGGAATCGAAGGCGATTTGTACGGCGGGGCTGAAGGGCGGGCCCACATTGACAACGGTGATCTGGAAACCTGCACCACTGGAGGGAATGCCGCTCGCCGTAAAGACCAGCGGCGGCAGGCCGCTGACGGTCGCCGACAGCGTCTGGTCGGTGCTGGCGCCACCGAGAATCCAGGTCGTGGACGCCAGGCCGGAATCGTTCGTGACCATCGAGGGCGGCGTAACGCTGCCGCCGCCGGAGGTGGCGGAAAAGGTGACCGTGACCCCCTTGATCGGAGTGCCCGCACTGTCTGTCGCGCGCACCCGGATCGGGAGGGGCAACGCGCCGCCCCGATTCCCGATCTGCTTGTCGCCGGAGACCTTCACCCGCGCGCGGGCGGCCGGCACCGACGTCACGCTGTCCGACTTGCACGCCGGCAGCAGCAATACCACACTCGCCAGGGTGAAAAACCGAGATCGGACGGAAACGTGCATTGGATACTCCGGAAACCGTTTGCGAAGGGGTACCTGTCGAATAGTCACTACCACCCCCATGGGCGGCAAGCTGGTCCAAGGTCGTGGCGGTCCCGGGACGGCGCGGTGACGCCGGCTACATGCCCTTGACCCCACCGTCGTAACCTGCGATTTTCGCGAAGGTTAGCATAGTTGAAGGACACCCAGAAAACCGCCGGAGACGATCGTGCCGTACATCATCGCCCAGCCATGCATCGACGTGAAGGATCGCGCCTGTGTGGACGTCTGCCCCGTCGATTGCATCTACGAGGGCGAAACCCAGCTATTCATCCAGCCGGACGAGTGCATCGACTGTGGCGCCTGCGAGCCCGAGTGCCCGGTCACGGCCATCTTCCCCGAAGAAGACACACCGGAACAGTGGAAGAGCTTCATCGCGCTCAACCGCGACGTCTTTACGGGCGACAATCCCCCGGGGAAACCCCAGAAGAAGGGTTGAAACGTCGAAGCGTCAAAGCGTCAAAGCGTCAGACCACGAAAAGACCCCGGGACTTCCGGGGTCTTGGTTTTTCCGATACCGCTTCGACGTTTTGACGTTTTGACGGCCTTGTCAGGTTTCCCGAACCACCTCGAGAAACTCCGCGATCACCCGACTGACCGCCGTCGGCGCTTCGAGCGGCGCGATGTGCCCCGCGCCGGCGATGGTCGTCATGGCCGCAGCGGGAATCGCATCGGTCATTGCGCGCGCAACAGCGGGCGGAGCGACGGCGTCGTCCTGCCCGACCACCACGAGCGTACGGACGTCGATGGATTTCAGGAGCGGTGTGGAATCGGGGCGCTCCTTCATTGCCGTCAGGGCCCCAACGATTCCAGCCACCGGTGTGCGGACGATCATCTCGCGCACCTGCTGCACGACCTGGGGCTGAGCCTGCTGTGTCGCGGCACTCAGCAGTACCGGCACCATCCGCTCGGCCACCGCTTCGGCTCCCCTGGTCTCGGCCAGCTTGATGACTTCGTCCCGTTGCCGCACGCCGTCCGGCGTGTCGGCCTCGGCCCTGGTGTCGCACAGGATCAGGCCGGCGATACGATCCCGATACCGACGCAGCAACTCGAAGATGATGTATCCACCCATCGAATGCCCGGCGAGAACCGCCTTCGGCACGCGCAGCCGATCCAGCAGCTGGATGAGGTCGTCGGCATAGGTCGCCATCGAGTAGTGTCCCGCCGTCGCATCCGAGGTGCCCATGCCGCGCAGATCGGGCGCGATGCGCCGCCATCCGGAAAGTGTCGCGACCTGATGCTTCCAGATGGTGCGGTCGAGCGGAAAGCCGTGGATGAAGAGGATGGCGGGGCCGTCGCCGCGAATATCCACGGCGAGGTTGGTGTCGCCCACGTCGTACCGTACGACTTCACCCGAGCGGGTGGAGACGCGAGTCGCGAAGAGTCCGGCCATCTCGTCAGGAACCGGAGTCGGGTGTCCGGAGCCGTCGATCATGACGAACAGCAACTGCGCCTCAACAACCGTGTGGCCGTCACTCTGTCGGATGGCGCGATGCCGGAGCTCCATCGAGGTGCGGCCGAGCTTCATCAGCTCGGTGTGCACGTCGAGGACGTCGCCAGGCCACACTGGCAGGAGATACTCGACCGACGCGCGGCGCACCGCGGGCCAGAGGCCGTTACGCCGAAACATCTCGAGGCCCGGGCCGCGGGCGAGCGTTTCCCATCGCGCGCGCGCGAACACCTGGAGATAGGCAGCCTCGTTGAGATGCCCATAGGCATCGCACTCGTAGGGATATATCGTGACGGAAACCGGAGGCAGTCGGCTCAACGCAGGATCGGGCGTAGAGGGTGAAGTAGGAATCTCACAGAACTTCAAAGTAACGATGATAGACCATGATTGTCCAGTATACTGTCGTGATACTGTTGTAGTAGTGTCGTGTTAGTGCAGCATCAGAACCACACCCATCGACAATTCCACACGGGAATGTTCAAGTAAAGGCCAACAAACACGTTGAAAGGTGGAAAGTCGTGCTCAACGGCAGTTGCGCCACCCCCCTGTTAACGGCCACCTTTCCGCACTGATGGTCACTGGCACCAAGCGCCACGCCCCTTACCGGTACGTGGACAACGCCCGCGAGCTCACTGCCCTCGTCTCCCGAGTGGCCACCGAGCCGCTGATCGCGGTCGATACTGAGGCCGCGTCTTTCCATCGCTATGTCGACCGCATCTACCTGCTCCAGCTTTCTACCCGCGACGAAACCGCCATCATCGATCCCCTGACCGTCGGCGACGCCACGGCACTGGGCGCCGTTCTGGCGGACCCCGGGATCGAGGTCATTTTCCACGATGCCGACTACGACCTGCGCATTCTCGATCGCGATTATGGCATCCGCCCCACCCGGCTCTTTGATACCCGCATTGCGGCGCAACTGCTCGGGGAGCCCGCGATCGGGCTGGCGGCACTGCTGGAGAAGTACCTCCAGATCAAGCTCGACAAGAAGCACCAGCGGGCCGACTGGTCCCGGCGCCCGCTGACCGAGGACATGCTCGACTACGCCGCCATGGATACCAGGCACCTCCCGGCGCTGCGGGACGAGCTTCGGCGCCAGCTCGAAGCGGCGGGCCGGCTCACCTGGGCCGAGGAGGAATTCACGAAGCTCGAGAACCTGCGCTGGACGCCCCCCCAGACCAACGGCGATTCTTATCTGCGGATCAAGGGCGCGAGGGTGCTCAGCCGGCGCGGTCTGGCGTTGCTGCGGGAGCTGGCGCACTGGCGCGACGACGTCGCCGCCGAGCTCGATCGCGCGAGCTTCCGCGTCATGCCGAACGAAGCGTTGCTGCTGCTTGCCGGCGCTCCGCCTGCTTCCAGGGATATTCTGAAAACGCTGCCCGGCGTGTCGCCCCGCCTGGTGGATCAGCGGGGCGATGCGCTCATGGACGCGCTGGCTCGTGGGCTTGCCGTGCCGGAAAGGGAGTTGCCGCGATTCCCGCGCGGGGAGCGGCGCCAGCAGGATCCGGCCTTTGACGCGCGCGTCGAGAAACTCAAGGTGGCGCGCAACAAGGCGGCGGAGCAATTGAAGCTGGATCCGGGCGTGCTGTGTCCCAAGGGGACACTTGAAGCGGTGGCCAGGGCCGGCCCGAAGACGATGGCCGAGATGCGTGGCGTACCCGACATCCGGCAATGGCAGGCGGAAGTACTCGGCAAGGATTTCCTCGCCGCCCTCGAAGGCTAGCCTCCCAGAAACGCCCGGAGCCGCGGATCGATGCGGTCCGGTGTCCAGTAAGGCGTCCACACCAGCTCGATATCCACCGCCGCCACACCGTCAACCGCTTCGATGGCGCGCTGGGCTTCCGACATGATCTCGGGGCCTGACGGACATCCCGGCGACGTGAGCGTCATGTTGACGTGCACATTCTTGCCATCGGTGACTTCGACGTCGTAGATCAGGCCGAGGTCCACGATATTGAGATTCAGCTCCGGGTCCTTCACGCGGCGCAGGGCGCTCCGAACCTGGTCCTCGGTCAGCCCGGTCGGGGCAACGGGTTCGGTCATGGTTTCTCCATCTTCTTGTCGTAGCGCAACGTGCAGGTGCTCGATCCGCAACCTAATCGGTGGCGGTTCCGCGCGACAATCCGGTAGATCCTGGCGGCCACCGCCGGGACACCGGGAAAGCGGAAGGCCAGCGCAAGCGGCCTCCCCCACTTGAGCAGGCGCAGGATGACGGGCACGGCGGTCGCGCCGGCATAGACCTCGCCGGCCGGGGTAACGAGATGCATCGCCTGCTCGAGGCTGGCGCGCGGAATGGCCGGCAGCTGCGCCAGCGCCGCCGGATCCTGGAAGGGGACGAAACGCAGGCGCCCGTACTTGTCCCATCTCATCAGGAGCGTCACCGCGCGGCGGCAGAATCCGCACTCCCCATCAAAGATGAGTGTGCGCTGATAGCCGTAGTGGCTCATGGGCCTGGGCGTGCCCGGCCTCGCCTCACGCGCGTGCATGATCATGCGATCACCATTCCCGTACGCATCCGTAGAATGGTGTCCAGATGCTTGCCGGGACGCCAGTCGTATCGGTAGCATCCGCCATGCGCCGACCCTTCGCAGTCCTCGCGGTCGTCCTCGTCCTCGCCGCACCCGCGTCCGCTCAGGCACCCGCGGATTCCGACATCGACTCGATGGCGCTGCGTGCGCACTCCTACCTGCTGGCGCATGACCTGCTCCAGGGACGCGGGACCGGCACGCGCGGCGGCGAGATCGCCGCGCTCTATCTCGCGACCAGTGCCGCGCGGCTCGGCTTGCAGCCCGTTCCAGGCAACGACTTCTACCAGAGCGTTCCCCTGGTCGAAGCCGAGGTCGATACGGCCGGCACCAGCCTGTCGCTCACGGATTCCAGCGGCACGACCGCTTTTCGCGCGCCCGCGGCATTCATTCCCAACGTGGGCACCGCCGCGACGCTCGTCAGCTTTTCCGGCGGCCTCGCCTGGGTCGGACGCGCGGCGGATCTTCTCGCCCATCCCGAACGGCTGCCGGATCTGCGCGGACGCATCGCGATCATGGCCGGAGTCTTCGGCGCCGACGGCGCCGCGGCCGATACGCTGCGCGCCCGCGGCGCGACCGGTGTCATCCATTACGTTGGAGACGAGACGACCTACCGGCTGTACGTCGACAGCCGCGGGCCTTCGCGGATGTATGTCGCCGACGCGTCGGTGCGGTCGTCCTTCATGGCTCCGGTTCCGTCGGTCATCGCGCGCGTCGACCTCATTCGCAGGCTGATGCCGGCGCTGACCAACGACGATCAACTCGAACGGCCGTTCGCGATTCCCGGAAAGCGTGTCAGCGTGGCCATTCTGACCCGCCCGCGCGCGACGTCGGCTCGCAACGTGATCGCGTGGCTTCCGGGGTTCGACGCGGCACTGCGCTCCGAATATGTGGTGTATACGGCGCATTACGACCACCTGGGCATCGGCGAACCCGATGCGGCCGGCGACACGATCTACAATGGATTCTCCGATAACGCCGCGGGAAGCGCGATGCTGCTCGCCATCGCGCAATACTTCGTCCTGCACCGGCCGGCGCGCTCGATGCTGTTCCTGTGGTTCACGGGGGAGGAGCGGGGCCTGCTCGGTTCGGACTATTTCGTGGCGCATCCGGTGGTGCCACTGGATCGGATCAACGGCGTGATCAATCTCGATGCCGGCGCGCCGCCCGCGCCGCCGGCCATCTGGAGAATTTCCGGGGCCGACCGCTCGAGCCTGGGCCGGGTCGCCATCGACGTGGCGCGACAGCTGGGAGCGGAAGGGCAGGCGGCGCCCGCGTCGCCGAATACCGATTACTTCCCGTTTCTGCGATCGGGCGTGCCCGCCGTGTTTCTCGTCCCGGGGCCGGGCGCGTACGAAGGCCTGACCACCGACTCGTCACAGGCGCTCCGACGGCGCTGGGATCACTATCACCAGGCGGCCGACAACTGGTCCCCCGATTTTCCCTTTGCGGGGCTGGTCCGAAACGCCGAATTCGCCCTGCGGGTGGGACTGCGGGTGGCGTCGGGGCCGCGACTGCCTCCGGCGCACTGATCAGCGAATGCTGCCGACCGGGAGCGCGTAGAGCATGCGGGCGGTGTGGCGGTCGCGCTCGGACAACTCGGCGGCATAGGCCACCGGGTGCAGCGCGTCGTCGCGATCGGGGGAATGGTTCAGCCCGATGGCGTGACCGAGCTCGTGCAGCGCCAGCGCCGACATCCGCCGCGTGTCGATCAGCGTGCCGTCGGGCCGATGGGTGGCCAGCACGACGAGCGCGTGGTGGACCACCCCCTGGCGGTCCCAGGTGAGATCAGTGCGGCCGGCGCGATTGCTGTCCAGTTGACTGGTCCAGACGATGACGATGTCGGCGCTGGCGCTGTCGGCGCCGGACTCGAGCGGGATCGGAATGATGCCATTCCAGCGCGTCACCGCCCAGGCCGCGTTGGCCAGAAACTCTTCCTTGAATCCATCCACCTGCTGGCGGACCATCGCGACGCGCAGCGGCCGCGCGATGCGTTCGTCGGGCCAGCGACGCACGGTGGAATCCGCGTCCCGGATCGTGGCGACGAGATAGCCGGCAGCCGAGTCGTCGCGGATGCGCTGGCGCAGCCCCTCGAGCCGGCGCGCGACGGCCGCGGTGTCGGGCGCTGGCTCGGTGCCGCCGCCCAGCGCGGTGGTATCCGCGTCGGCGGTTACCGCGGCGGGAACCCGATCGCGATGCAACAGGCGGCGCACGATATCGGCCCCGACGGCAAAGACGATCAACCCGGCGACGATGGGCAAGACCCTGGACTGGGACGCTGGCATGACCTCAATCATGGGCGTCCGCGCCGTCCCGGCAAGTACCGCCAATTGCGCATCCCTGCGGCCGGGGCGAGAATCCTCTAGCATGCCCGCCGCCGGCCATCCACCCGTCACCGAGCATTCCGGGATCCCGGCTTGATACCATTGCCCGCCAATTTCATCGTCCGGTGGCGCTGGGCCATCGTGGCGCTGTGGGTGGTCCTGGCCATCCTGATCGTGCCGGTGGCGAAGGGCGTGCACGAAAAGCTCCAGGTCGGCGGGCAGGACCTGGAGGGCGCCGAGTCCACGATCGCCGAAGCGATGGTGCGCGAGAAGTTCGCGACAGCCTTCGCGACGTTCGCGGCAGTCGTGATCCGCAACGATTCCCTCACCGCCGACGATGCGCGGTACACGGCCTTCATCGATTCGATCGCCGGGGCGTTGCGCCGTGAGTCGTTCGTCTTGCAGACGGTCGACTACCGCCAGGGCGCCGATTTCGCCGAACTGAAGAGCGCCGACGGCCACACGACGATCGTCATCGTCGGACTCCGGCAGGACAGCACCGTCCAGCCCACCAGCTACACGCCGCGCCTGCGCAACATCATCGCGGCGCAAAAGGCCGGGTCCGGCGCGGGGTTCTCGACCTGGCTCACCGGCAGCCCCGCCTTCGACTACGACACGCGGACGGTGACGGCCGACGACAGCCGGCGTCTGGAGCGAGCGGTGATCCCGCTCTCGCTGCTGCTGCTGGTCATTGCATTCGGGTCGCTGGTCGGAGCGGCGATGCCGATCGCCGTGGCGTTCATCGCCATCGAGTTTACCCTCGGCATCATCGCGATCATCGCCACGCGCACGCCGATGTCGATCTTCGTCCTCAACATCACGACCATGGTGGGGCTGGGCGTCGGCATCGACTACTCGCTGCTGATCGTCACGCGGTTCCGCGAAGAGCTGAGCAACGGCATGTCCCCCTTCGAGGCGGCAGCCGCGACCATCCGCACGGCCTCGCGCGCCGTCATCACGTCGGGGGCGACCGTGATGGTCGGCCTGGCGGCGCTGCTGATCGTGCCGCTGCAGGAAACGCGCTCGGTGGGCACGGGTGGCCTGATCGTCGTGGGGATTTCGATCCTGTTGTCCATTTCGTTCGTGCCGGCGTCGCTCGCCATCATCGGGCACGGCGTCGAGTGGCCGAGCGGCCTGGCGCGCCTAACCGCGCCGCTGCGGTCGGAAACCGGCTGGATGCGGTACGCCGCGAGCCTGGGCCGGCACCCGATCCGCGCCATCATCATCAGCGGCAGCATTCTCGCCGTCCTCATCGCGCCGACGGTGAAGCTGCGCATCGGCCTCCCCGTGTCCGGCTGGTTCCCCAAGGATACCGAGGCGGGGCGCGGCCTCAGCGTGCTCCAGGAGATGAACGCCGGCGCCTCGCTGCAGCCGATCCGCGTGGTGCTCCATGCCAGAGACAGCACGCAGCTGCTCGACGCCGACCGCCTGCGGGGACTGAAGGCGGTCTCCAATGCCCTGCTCGCGGACCCCAGAGTCAAGCAGGTCCGCAGCATGGTGGACCTGCGCGCCGGCATTCCCCTCTGGCAGTACGCCGTACGGTACGGCGACACCGCCAAGGCGCGGCGCGAAATGCCCGATGTCTTTCGCGCCTATCAGAGCCGTGACGGGACGGCCTTGCTCTACGATGTCATCCTGGCCGATACCGTCAACCTCGACGGCTCCCTGGAGGCGGTGCGGCACATCCGGGCGATCGACGTCACGAAATTCCCGACCCTGCAGCATGCCGAGTTGCTCGCGGGCGGCTTCGCGCCATCGAGCCTCGATTTCCGCGACGAGCTGATGCGCCGGTTCCCGCTGCTGGTGGGTCTCGTCCTGTCCATCACGGGTCTGATGCTGGGACTGGTCTTCAAGTCGGTGCTGGTGCCGGTGAAGGCCGTGATCATGAACTGCTTTTCGGTCGCTGCGGCGTTCGGCATGACGGTGGTCGTGTTCCAGTGGGGGGTCGGCGGCAAGCTCATCGGGCTCGACGGACCCACGGAGGCGATCTTCATTCTCGGTCCGGTCCTGGTGTTCGCCATCGTCTTCGGCCTGTCGATGGATTACGAGGTCTTTCTCCTCGCGCGCATCAAGGAAGAGTTCGACGCGTCTCACGACAACGACTCGGCGACCATCGCGGGCCTCGCGGCTACCGGCGCGACGATCACCAACGCTGCGCTGATCATGATCCTGGTCTTCGGCGCCTTCGCCTTCGCGCGGGTGCTGGCGGTGCAGATGGTGGGCTTCGGGCTGGCGGTGGCCGTGCTGCTGGATGCCACGGTGATCCGGATGGTCCTGGTGCCCGCCGTTATGCACCTGGCGGGCCGGTTCAACTGGTGGCCCGGCTACCGGCGGCCCGGCAAGGGCGAGCACCGGCGCGGAAGCCGCGACTCGATCAAGGCGCTCGATCCCCAGGATCCGCGCTGACGCGCGGCGGAATCCGGTCGCCCAGCAGGTCCCAGTGCCACGCCTCCACGTGCTTCAGGGTGCGCGGATCCCTGATCGGCTTGTGCTGGATCCAGTGCGGCGCCATGCCGTGCTCTTTCCCCCAGCGCAGCAGCGCGTCCTTGTCGCTCGACACCAGATGACACATCGCCCGGCCATCGGGCAGCCGCCAGCGATGCAACCACAGTCCGCCGTCGACGGCGTAGATGAATCCGTCGATGCGCTTCTCGAACTCGCGCCAGCGCGCCACTAGCCCGCCTTCGCGTCCAGCCAGTTGTCGCCGATGCCCACATCGGCGACCAGCGGCACCGTCAGCTCGGCCGCTTCCTCCATGTGCCGCTTCACTAGCGCCCCGGCGCGCTCGGCCTCGGCGGCCGGCGCCTCGACGATCAACTCGTCGTGCACCTGGAGCACGAGCCGCGCCTTGAAGCCCGCCTGAAGCGCATCGCGCACCCGCACCATCGCGATCTTGATCAGGTCGGCGGCCGAGCCCTGGATGGGTGAATTGGTCGCGGTGCGCTCGCCGAAGGAACGGATGTTGAAGTTGCGATCCTTCAGCTCCGGGATGTAGCGCCGGCGCCCGAAGATGGTCTCGGCATACCCCTTTTCCTTCGCTTTCGTCACCGAGGCGTCGAGAAAAGCGCGGACGCCCGCGAAGCGGGTGAAGTACTCCTCGATGAAGCGCTTCGCATCGGCCTGGCTGATGCCCAGCTGGCGCGACAGCGAATGCGGCCCCTGCCCGTAGAGCGTGGCGAAATTGATCGTCTTGGCCTGGGCGCGCTGCTCAGCCGTCACCGCGGCGACGTCGGCGATACCGAAAATCACCGACGCCGTCTGGCGGTGGATGTCGCCGCCGCGCCGGAACGCCTCGACGAAGGCGGGATCGCCCGACAGGTGCGCGAGCAGCCGCAACTCGACCTGCGAGTAGTCGGCCACCACGTACTTCCACCCGGGGCGTGGCACGAAGCCGGTGCGGATCGCCTCGCCGCGCGCCGTTCGCACCGGAATGTTCTGGAGATTGGGCTCGGTCGAGCTGAGCCGCCCCGTCGTCGCGCCGATCTGGTTGAACGACGTGTGAATGCGGCCGGTCACCGGGTTCACGGCGGCGGGCAGGGCGTCGAGATAGGTCGAGAGGAGCTTGCTGACTTCGCGGTACTCCAGCAGCAGCCGTGGCACCTCGTGACCCATGGCGGCGAGCTCGTCGAGCACATCGGCATCGGTGGACGGTCCGGTCTTGGTCTTCTTGATGATGGGGAGCTGCAGCTTCTCGAACAGGATCTGGCGCAGCTGCAGGGTGCTCGCGATGTTGAATTCGGTGCCGGCTGCCTGGTGGATCCGGCGCTCCAGTTCCGCCAGCTCGGCCTGAAACGCGGATTTCATCTTCGCCAGCAGCGGCGTGTCGATGCCGATGCCTTCCGTCTCCATGTCGGCCAGCACGCCGATGAGCGGCATCTCGACGCGGTCGTACAGCGGCGCCAGCTGGTGCTCGACCAGGACCGGCTCGAGCCGCGCGCGCAGCCGCAGCGTGTAGTCGGCCACGGCGCCACACCAGTCGGCGGCCATCCGCACCGGGATGTCGGCGAAATCCTTCTCGTCCCGGCCGCGGCCCGTCACGTCTTCGCGCGCGCGCACTTCGACGCCGAAATGCTCGGCGGCCACCGCGTCGAGCGCGTGCGTGCGCTTGCCCGGGTCTATCATGAAACTCGCGAGCATCGTGTCGAACGCAACGCCGCGCAGGGTGATGCCCATCCGGCGCAGGACCAGCAGCTCATACTTGACGTCGTGGCCGACCTTTTCGACCAGGGGATCGGCAAGCAGGTCCACCAGGGAACGCATCGAGGGATCGGAGAGGGGCGGCAGCTGGCGGTCACCCTCGCCCGCGAAGAACTCGCCGGGGGCACGGTGACCAAAGGGTAGATACCAGGCGCGCTTCCCCGGGAGACCGATCGCCAGACCGACGATATCCGCGCGCATGGCCTCCATGCTGCTGCCCTGGAGATCGAGGCTGATCACGCCGGCCTCGCGGGCCTGCGCCACCAGCGCCGCGACCGCCTCGGGCGTATCGGCAACGAGGTACCGGCCGTCGGCGGCCGTTCCCGGAACGGGCGGCGGCGCGGGTACCGCCTCGGCGGCCGAAACATCGGCGGCGCCCGGGCTTGGGGCCGGGAGCATCACCGGCGCATTGCCGGCGATGCGGTCCGATAACTGCCTTACGAGTGTGTTGAATTCCAGCTCGCGCATGATCGGCACCAGGGCACCGAAGTCGGGACTGCGAGCCTTCAGGTCGAGACCGCTCTCGACCGGAACGTCGCAGTGCAGCGTGACCAGCTGCCGCGACAAGCGCGCGCGGTCGGCCTCGGCCAGCAGGGCTTCACGCGGGCGTTTGGCCGTGATGTCGGCGGCATGGGCCAGCACGTTCTCGAGATCGCCGTAGTCGGCGATGAGTTTCTGCGCGGTCTTTTCGCCGATACCCCGCACCCCGGGCACGTTGTCGGAGGAGTCGCCGACGAGGGCCAGGTAGTCAACGATCCGTTCGGGGGGCACGCCGAACCGTTCGGCGGCATTGGCGAGGGTGACAAAGTGCTCCTCGACGGCCCCGGGTCCGCCGCGCCCCGGGTTGAGCAGGCTCACGCGCGGGTTGATGAGCTGGTAGAAATCCTTGTCGCCCGACACGATGACGACGTCGGTGCCCTCCGCGGCGGCGCGGGTGGCCAGCGTCGCGATGACGTCATCGGCCTCGTAGCCGTCCACCGCCACCAGCGGCACGCGAAAGGCCGAGAGCAGCTGCTGGACGCGGACCAGTGATCGGTCGAAGTCCTGCTGCAGCTCCTCGTTCAGCTTCTCCCGCGTCGCCTTGTATTCGGGCAGCGCTTCCTTGCGAAAGCTGCTGCCGGCGTCGTTGACCCACGCGACCCGGTCGGGATGGTGCTTGTCCGACAGGCGCAGCAGGAAGTTGGCGATGCCCCACGCGACCGACGTGTTCTCGCCTCGACTCGTGGTGAGCGGACGCGACAACATCGCGAAGAAGGCGCGATAGATGAGCGCGTAGCCGTCGATGAGAAAGAGCCGATCGCTCACGCCAGACTCCACAGCACCGCGGCCGTGGCGATCGGGATCGCCACGTTGTCCAGTCCATTGGCAGGAAGCCGCTCGGCCAGGGCGGCCGCCGCCGCCGCGCCCAGCGCGAGGAGCACGCCCGTTCCACACAGGAGCAGGATCGCGAGGGCAACGAGCAGCGCCGCGGCGCTTCCGGCCAGCGTCTTGCGCCCCCGCGACCGCGACACCGCGGTCCCGACCATCGCGGCCGCCGGATCAGCGGTGGCGGTCACGAGCATGGCAACGCCGGCAGCGTGATCAGGGAAGAGCAACCAGGCCACGCAGAAGCCCGCGAGCAGAAAGGTGGAGCCCGTCACGCGCGAATGCTCGGCGGGTCGCATGGCGCCGCAGGACAGCCGCTCGAGTGCCGTTTCGAGCGCCGGTGAATAGCGGCGCGCAACTTCGAGCAGCACCGCGACGGC
>JAYTEN010000046.1:0-4949 GCA_043735145.1 Gemmatimonadota bacterium
CGACGCCGTCCAGCGCATCAAGGAAGAGGCCGAGAAGGCCAAGATCGCGCTCTCCAGCTCGCAGGAATACGAGATCAATCTGCCCTTCGTCACCGCCGACCAGACCGGGCCGAAGCACATCCAGAAAAAGCTCACCCGCTCGAAGCTGGAACAGCTCACCGACAAACTTTTCGAGCGCACCATCGGTCCGGTGAAGGCGTGCCTCAAAGACGCCGGCCTGAGCGAGAAAGACGTGAACGAACTCGTCCTCGTCGGCGGCATGACCCGCATGCCGCGCGTCATCGAGACGGCGCGCAAACTCGTCGGCAAGGAGCCGCACAAGGGCGTCAATCCGGATGAAGTCGTCGCCATCGGCGCGGCCATCCAGGGCGGCGTGCTCGGCGGCGAAGTGAAGGACGTGCTGCTGCTCGACGTGACGCCGCTGTCGTTAGGCATCGAGACGCTGGGCGGCGTGACCACCGTGCTCATTCCGCGCAACACGACCATCCCGACCAAGCGGTCGGAAGTCTTCAGCACCGCGGACGACAACCAGACCACGGTCGAGATCCACGTGTTGCAGGGTGAGCGCGAGATGGCGCAGGACAACCGCACCATCGGCAAGTTCCAGCTGACGGGCATCCCGCCGGCACCGCGCGGCATGCCGCAGGTCGAGGTCACCTTCGACATCGATGCCAACGGCATCCTGCACGTGAGCGCCAAGGACAAGGCGACGAACAAGGAGCAGAAGATCCGCATCGAGGCGAGCTCGGGGCTGTCGGACAAGGACATCGAGAAGATGGTCCGCGACGCCGAAGCGAACTCGGCGGCCGACAAGACGCGCCGCGAGGCGATCGAGACGCGCAACAAGCTCGACGCCAAGACGTACGAGGTGGAGAAGAACGCGAAGGAGTGGTCGGACAAGCTCGACGCCCCGATGAAGGAGCGGCTCGAGAAGGCCGTCGAGACGGGCAAGCAGGCGCTGCGCACCGGTGAAGAGGGCGCGATCAAGACCGCCTACGAAGAGCTGAACACCGCGTACTCGGAGGCCGGCCGCTCGTTGTATGCCCAGGCCCAGGCGCAGCAGGCCGCGTCGCCCGACGCGGGCGCCCCGGGAGCCGACGCCGGCCAGCAGCCGGGCGGCGGCGAAGCCAAGAAGGAAGACGTGGTCGAAGCCGACTACGAAATCGTGGACGAGAACAAGAGCTAAGCCCGGGAGGTTGTCTTACATGCCATCGAGAATGCGTGATCTGATCAAGTTGACGGCCGTCATCGCCGTGGCCTTCGGCCTCGGCCTGACGGTCGCGCAGGCCTTTGACCTGCCACGCGCCGGCGCGGCCGAGTCGTCGCGCGTGATCGGGGGCGCGCCGCCGGTTCGCACGGCCGGCGGCGGGAACCTCCGGGACCTGCCGAGCTTCGCGGATGTCGTGGACCGGGTGAACCCGTCGGTGGTGTACGTGCGGACCAGCGCACGGCGCCGGGTGAGCCAGCAGCAGGTCCCGCCGGAGTTCCAGGATTTCTTCCGGCGCTTCCAGCAGCACCAGGAGCAGCCGCGGCTCCAGCAGGCGTCGGGGACGGGGTTCATCGTCACCCGCGACGGCTATATCCTGACCAACAACCACGTGGTGGCCGACGCCGACCAGGTGATCGTCTCGCTCCTCGACAACCGCGAGTTCACCGCGCGCGTCGTGGGCCGCGACCCCAACACCGATGTCGCCGTCATCAAGATTGCCGCGGAGAACCTGCCGGCCGTCACCTTCGGCAGCTCCGAGGGCGCGCGCGTCGGCGACTGGGTGCTGGCCTTCGGCAATCCCCTCGGCTTTACCTTCACCGTGACCAGCGGCATCGTCAGCGCCAAGGGTCGCAACCTGCCCGGCCTGCGCGAAGAGAACCAGAACTACACCATCCAGGACTTTATCCAGACCGATGCGGCCATCAACCCCGGCAACTCGGGCGGCCCGCTGGTCAACATGAACGGCGAAGTCATCGGCATCAACAGCGCGATCGCGTCGAACACCGGCCTCTATGCCGGCTACGGCTTCGCGATCCCGATCAGCCTGGCCCGGCGCGTGATGGACGATCTCATCGCGAAGGGCCACGTCGATCGCGCGATCCTCGGGATCAACATCCGCGACGCGGGTCCCGATGACGCCGCGGCCGTCGGCATGACCGAAATCAAGGGCGTGCTCGTCACCCAGTTCCCGCCCGACGGCGAATCGCCGGCGCGGGCCGCCGGCATCCAGCTCGGCGACGTCATCGTCGCGGTGAATGACACCTCGGTGGATCACGTGGCGCAGCTCCAGCAGATGGTGGGCTTCCGCCGCGCCGGCGAGAGCGTGCGCGTCACCGTGGTGCGCCGCGAGAACGGCCGCAGCAACGTGCGCCGCACCTTCCCCGTCCGCCTCGTGGCGGCCGCGACGGAGCCGCGCGTGGCAGCGAATACCGGCACCGACAGCACCGCGTCGGCGCAGGAAGGAAAGCTTGGCCTGCGCATCGAGGCGCTGCCGGCCCAGTTCATCACCCGGTTCCAGCTCACCGAGGCCCAGCAGGGTGTCGCGGTGGCCGACGTGGAGGAGGGTGGCCCCTCCTACGGCCGGATCGCCCCACCGGAGCAGGGCCCCGACATCATCCTCCAGGTCAATGACCAGCGGGTGAAGACGCCCGACGATTTCAAGCGCGCCCTCCGCGCCGCCGCACCGGGCAGCATCGTGCAGCTGCGCGTCCTCAACCTGGGCCAGGAAGGCAAGCCGGTCCGGATCGCCAACATCCGCGCCCGGTAGGCGCGGGAACGGGATCATCGTAGGGGCGGCCCCTGTGGCCGCCCCTATTTCGTCCCGGATGGTTATCTTCATGGGCACGCGAGAATGGCGGAACTGGCAGACGCGCGGGCCTTAGGAGCCCGTGGGCTAATCACCCGTGTGGGTTCAAGTCCCTCTTCTCGCACTGAACCACGCCGAAACGCTGAAGCGCCCAAACGCTGAAGCGCCACCTGACACCCGAAAGCGCTTGAGCGTTTCAGCGCTTCACCGTTTGAGCGACCATGACCACGGCTACCGACATCGAAATCGCAGTCACCCAGTCCGACGCCGCCAGCAAGACGCTGACGGTGACCGTGCCGGTCGAGAAGGTGAAGGCAACCGAGGCCCGCACCACCCGCATGTACGGCCAGCGCGCCAAGGTGCCGGGCTTCCGCCAGGGCAAGGTGCCCGAGGCCGTGGTGCGCCGCCGTTTCGGCGACGCCATCCGCCAGAGCGTGCTCGAGGAGCTGCTGCGCGAGAGCTGGGACCGCGCGCGCGGCGAGCAGAATTTCAAGCCGATCGCCGACCCGCGCGTGAAGATTCTTTCCTTCGAGGACGGCTCGCCGCTGTCGTTCGAGTTGACGGTGGACGTGCGCCCCGAGCTCAACCTCGCGCGCACCGAGGGCTTCAAGCTCAGCCGCCGGACGAAGCCGGTGACCGACGAGCAGGTGGACGCCCAGCTGCTCCAGCTCCGCGAGCAGAAGGCGCCCTGGACGCCGGCCGAGGGCCGCGCCAAGGAAGGCGACCTCGTTGAAGCGACGATCGCCAATATCGACGGCGAGGCCGACGACAAGGGCGAGCCGGTGCGCTTCGTCCTGGGCCAGGGCCGCGCCCTGCCCGACCTCGAGTCCCAGCTGATGCTGCTCGATCCGGGCGGCCAGTGGGAAGGCAGCATCCGCTTCCCCGACGACCATCCCGACGAGGCGCGCCGCGGCCAGGCGCGAAAGGTCCGCGTCACCCTGCACGAGGTGAAGCGCCAGGCGGTGCCGGAGCTCAACGACGATTTCGCTAAGGAAATGGGCCAGTTCGACACCGTTGCAGCGCTGCGCGCCGCGGTCCGCGAGGACCTCGAGACCGCAGCAAGGCGCGAGGCCGATGGCACCCTGCGCGGCGAGCTGATCGACCAGATCGCCGCCGCGAACAACGTGTCGGTGCCACCCTCGCTGCTGCACCGCGCGCTGCACGCCTACGCCAGCGCCTACGGGATTCCGGAAGAGAAGCACCACGACTTCGAGGCCGAGTTCCGCCCGGTCGCCGAAGCGCAGGTCCGCCGCGACCTGATCATCGAGGCCATCGCGGACGAGAACAAGCTGCACGCCACGACCGCGGCCATCGACGCCCGCATCGCCGAAATCGCCGGACGCCGCGGCGAAAGCCCGGCCGCCGTGAAGGCCGCGCTCGAGCAGGGCAACCGCCTGCGCGAGCTCGAACGCTCGATCACCGACGACAACGTCTTTGCGCATCTCCTCGGCAAGAGCACCGTGGACGATGCGCCAGCCGCCCGCTGAGACGGGCAATCTGATACGAGGACACGTGGACGTCATGGGCACGATCTATCCGCCGTATATCATCGAGCGCTCCAGCCGGGGCGAACGCACGTACGACATTTTCTCCCGGCTCCTCATGGACCGCATCATCTTCCTGGGCGTGCCGATCAATGATGATGTCTCGAACATCATCATCGCCCAGCTGCTGTTCCTCCAGGCCGACAGCCCGGAGAAGGACATCTACCTGTACATCAACTCGCCGGGCGGCGTCGTCTCGGCGGGCATGGCGATCTACGACACCATGCAGCACATCACGGCGCCCGTGAACACCATCTGCATGGGCATGGCGGCATCGATGGGGTCGTTCCTGCTGACGGCGGGTCGCACGGGCAAGCGCTCGGCACTGCCCCACTCGCGGATCATGATCCACCAGCCCTCCGGCGGCGCCCAGGGTACCGCGTCGGACATCGAGATCCAGGCGCGCGAGATCCTGTATCTGCGCTCCAAGCTCAACGAGCTGTACGCGCACCATACGGGGAAGTCGGTCGACCAGATCGAGCGCGACATGGATCGGGACCGCTTCATGTCGGCGGAGGAGGCCAAAGCCTATGGAATCGTGGATAACGTATTGGCAGTCAACAGCTTCCCCAAGATCGAACATCCGGCCGTAAAGGCCTGAACGCTTGAC
>JAYTEN010000047.1:0-2688 GCA_043735145.1 Gemmatimonadota bacterium
ACCGCGCGTCGGCCCGTCTGGCGCTCGTCGCCGGCGCGCTGCCCCTCGCCTTCCTGTCGTCGTCTGCGCAGCAGTCGGCGGAGGCCAACCGTGCGCTGCTGGCCAGCGAGCGGTTCGTGACCCCCCCTGCCGAGATCGCACGGCTGGTGAACGCGCCGCGGCACCTGAACACGACGCTCACGCTGCAGAGCCCCGACCGGCGCCACTTTCTGGCGACGCACGCCGATGGGCTGGGCAATGAGCAGCGCTACGGCAAGCCGCATCTGTACCTCGGCGGCCTGCAGGTGGACTACCGCGCCAACCGCACTCGCGCGCTCACGACACGCGGCTTCGCGTCGATGGAGATCGTGAGCGCGGAGGGCGGCGCGCGGACGCGCATCGACATTCCGGCCGGAGCGACCGCGGCATCGCCGAGCTGGTCGCCCGACGGCGCATTGGTGGCGTTCTTCGCCAACTTCGACGACGCCTCGTTCGTCTATGTGGCCGATGCGCGAAGCGGTGCATCGCGCCGGCTCGGCGCGCGTGCCGCGCTGCCGGTGCTGGATGTCAGTCTCGACTGGGCGCCGGATGGATCGGGGGTGTACGCCGTGCTGGTTCCGGAATCGCGCTTGGCGATGCCTGCGGAGCCAGCGGTAGCGGATGGTCCGCTGGTGCGCATGACGACACCGGGCACCAGGAACAGGACGCGCACCTACGCGAGCCTGCTCGGCAGTCCGTTCGAGAAGGCGCAGCTCGAGTACTACGGCACCGGCCAGCTCGCGCGGCTCGAGGTCAGGGGCGGCGTCCGCAACATCGGCGCCCCGGCAATGATTCAGGCGGTGGATGTCGCGCCCGATGGTCGATACCTGCGAGTGACGACGTTGCAGAAGCCGTTCTCGTACCTGGTGCCGGTGACGAACTTCGGCACGGAGGAGCAGCTGTGGACGAGCGACGGGCGGCGCGTGACGACGCTGGCGCGCCGGCCGCTGCACGAAAGCGACGCGAACGACGACGGCGCGCGCGCGGCGATGGATTCCGGGCGGCGGGGGTTCGCGTGGTATCCCGGGGGCGGCGTTGCCTACCTGTTGCAGGATCCGGCGCCGAAGCGCGCGCGGGGTGGTGCGGCGAGCGCACCGGATACGGCGGAGATGGCACCGGGCGACAGTGCGCGGGGACCGAAGCGGAAGGACCGGCTGTTCGTGTGGCGGGCGCCCTTCGATTCGGGGAGCGCAATGGCGATGGTCGAGAGCGACAACCGGATGGCGGGGGTCGTGTTCACGACGGACGGGAAGTGGGCGCTGCTGAGCGAGAGCGCCAGCGGCGTGGCACACACATGGGCGGTGTCGCTGGCCGATCCGCTGGTGCGGCATACGATCTATCGTGCACGTGGCGCACAGGTGGGCTTCGGCGGCGGCTTCAACCCCGGCGGTGGACCGCGGGGTACCGTGGGCGACGACGGCTTCTACACCAACCCGGGCACCGTCGTGCTGCGGCAGGGAGTGCCGGGTGCGCCGCTCGCCCTCGTGAGTGGTGACGGCAAGGCGGTGTATCTGGAAGGCACGCAGTACGACAAGGATCCGCGCACGACGTCGCCACGCAGCTTCGTCGATCGGGTTGATCTCGCGACGGGCACCAAGGCGCGCCTGTTCGAGACCGACACCGCGGCGTACGAGAGCGCGCTGGTCCCGTTGGACGACGACTTCACGCGCATGGTGGTGACGCGCGAGACGGAGACGACGGTGCCCGACCAGTGGCTGCGCGACCGCACGACGGGGCGGTTGGTGCGGCTGACGGAAAACCGCGACGTGACGGCCGAGGTGACCCGGCTGCCTCGCCGGCAGATCCAGGTGACGCGTGCCGACGGTTACAGGTTCTGGGTGAACGTCACCCTGCCCGCGGGTTACCGGGCAGGCACGCGGCTGCCCGCGTTTTTCTGGTTCTATCCGTACGAGTATACCGATCAGGAAGGCTACGACCGGACGAGGCGCACGGTGAACAAGCACAGGTATCCGGTGGCCGGTCCGCGGTCGATGGAGATCATGGCGACCCAGGGGTACGCGATCGTGCAGCCCGACCTGCCGATCTTCGGTTCGGCGGGACGGATGAACGACAACTACGTACCCGATCTGCGGAACGGGCTCGTGGCGGTGATCGACGAGCTGGACCGTCAGGGCATCATCGACCGGCAGCGGCTGGGGATCGGTGGCCATTCGTACGGTGCCTTCAGCACCGTGAATGCCATGGTCAACGTGCCGTACTTCAAGGCGGGGATCGCGGGCGACGGCAATTACAACCGGACCCTCACGCCGAACGGCTTCCAGAGCGAGCGCCGCGACCTCTGGGAAGCGCGGGACACCTACCTGCAGATGTCACCCTTCCTCAACGCCGACCGGCTGCAGGGCGCGCTGCTGATGTACCACTCGCTCGAGGACCAGAACACGGGCACCGATCCCTCGAATTCCATCCGCCTGCTCCACGCGCTGCAGGGCATGGGCAAGACGGCGTCGCTCTACATGTATCCGTACGAGGACCACGGACCGGCGATCGAGCAGACCCTGCTGGATCAGTGGGGCCGGTGGGTGGCGTGGCTGGACCTCTACGTCAGGAAGGCGCCGGCGTTCCCGGTTGCCGAGCGGCCGACGGCACTGGTTCCGTAGCCGAAGGGCGCCGGTTCGGTCCTTGCACCATCGGGCCGCGCCTCGCGTCCGT
>JAYTEN010000048.1:0-8290 GCA_043735145.1 Gemmatimonadota bacterium
CGTGTTGCAGCCGTTCGCGACCGGCGACATCCCAGTACGCGACGGTTACCAGATAGCGCTGGCGCTCATTGCCACGGGTCAGCGGGAGCGCGCTCAGGATGTTCTGGAGCGTGTGCGCCCGCGCGGCGCTTGGCTCTGGAGCTACCTGGGCTTTCCGGGCTTCGACACGGTGCGCGGCGACCCGCGCTTCAAGCGGCTCTACGAGGAGATGCGCCCATCCGACGCCCAGCGCCTGCCTTTCGAGACGCCGTGATGCCACGTGCGCTTCGGGGCCCGGCGTACCTGTGACCAGCATTGTGACCAGTTGCTCGCAGTTCGGTGCTTCGGGCTGCGCTAGCTTACTCGAAGGCCGCCGCGCAAACAGCGCCGCCGCGGCGCTTTTCGCTTGTGTGCAGCTTGGTGCGCGACCCGAGTGATGCCTTTTAATCCGTAGGTCGTGGGTTCGATCCCCACCCGGGTCATTCAAGTGCGGTAACGACTTAGCCGATAGATGCTGCGGTCAGTTGTGACCAATTCTGTGACCACCTGGCTACGGAGCATCGGGGCTTACCAGCTTCACGCGCCCACCAAGATAGGCGAGCATCGTTCCGACAAGCATTCCAACCAGATAGCCGTAGGGCAGGCCAACGGCGATCAGGCCCACCAGGACCGTTATCGGAAACTCAAGCCTCGACTGCGCCATGTCCCGGGCAACCCAGACCAGCGCTATTGCTTCGAACAGCAGCACCACTCCCAGTATCGGAAGTGGGAACGCCCGGATAACGACGTCGAACCCCGGCCCAAAGAATACTCCCAGTGAAATCAGAATCGTGCCGTAAATGATGACGGAGCCGCCGGTGCGGCCGCCGAAGGCGTAGTGTCCTGCCATCCCGCCCGACCCATGGCAAGTCGGCACGCCGCCGAACCAGGGGTTCAGCAGATTCATCAACGCGTAAGTGAAACCAATCCTCCGGACGGAAACTCCTCGGTGCGGAAACAGGTCTTTCGACAGCTGACTGGTTGCCAGGACGGAGTTACCTAACGACAGCGGGATCTGCGGCAAGGCGAGCAGTAGAAAGCCGGCTACAATATCCTTGCCTGCCGGAACCCGCAGTATCGGCAGGTGCACGCCGGCAAGCCCGATCAGGGTAGTGAGATTCAGGCGAACGATGAGGGCGTATGCGATTCCCAGCAGCACGACCGGTAGCGCGGCAGGAATTCTCCGATTGCCAAGCAGCGCAACGATCAACGCGAACGACACGGCTGCCAGCGCATAGCCGGACCACCCATCGGCCTGCACGTAGTCCTTGAGAGCAATGCCGGCGAGCTGTAGACCCAATCCGAACTGGATTCCACGCACGACGCTTTTCGGAATGATTCGGGCGAACATGTCCAGCAGTCCGCTGACGCTCAGCAGGAGCATCACTATCCCGATTGCCAGCCCGCCGCCGTAGAGCACTGCGCCGGTCGTATGCTGTGCAATGACGATGGCGGCCATGGCCTTCAGTGGCTGAACCGGCATCGGCATGCGGTAGGCCAGCCCGGTGAGAATCTGCATTACGCCAAACATGACCAACACGCTCGTACCGTCGAGATGTGCGGCGAGGGCCATACCAACGATGAGTGGGATATCGGTGCCGATGTCTCCGAAGGCACCAGCGACTTCGTTCCGATCAAAACGCAGTGTGGGGGCGGCGCTGATCAATTGACGGCCCGGAGGCTCTTGAGCGCTCGCTTCCGCATACCCCAGGCGTATCCGCGTGAGATGCCGGTCAGGAGAAGCGCATCCGGCATGAATCCTCCCCTATTCACAAATTCGGCAATTCTCCGCATGGCCCAATCCTTTCGTGGTGCATTTTCCCTCGGCGCCGCCACTGACCTGACCGGATTGGTCACTAGTAACACTTGCTCAAGCACGTATGCCCGCCGCAATCGCCGCCTTGCCAAACGTCAACGCTGCAGGCCAGGTATACTCTCTCCAGATGTCATATGGTGGCAACTCATTGGCGCCTTCCTTCCATGGGCGACGATCGGAGCAGGGTGACGGCAACTGATCTGTTTGGCGTCGCCGCAGTATCGGCGATGGTGGGGACCTATGCGCTCGAACGCCGCTCAACCTGGTATGTCCTGGCATTTGCGCTCTCGTGTGCAGCCGCGGCGGCCTATGCTGTTCTCATCCGCTCGTGGCCCTTCGCGGCAGTGGAGGCTGTATGGTGCGTGGTTGCCCTCCTACGTTGGCGCTCGAAACGCCGCCTGAACGCGCCACCAAGCAGGTCCCGATGAAGGTGGCTGGCGGCGTCCCACGCTCGGTGATCGTCGCGGCGATCGCTTGGACACTGACCGTACCGCCGGTGGTTCCTGTGACGGCGCAGGAGCCTACGGGCACGGTCACCGTGCATGCCACAGCCGCGGGCGGTCCTCTGGCCGAGGCCGAGGTGCAGGGCGGACGCGTCCGCGCGCGGACCGACTCCGCCGGACTCGCGCGGCTACTACTTGTAGCTGGCCCGCGCCAACTGCTGGTGCGCAAGGTCGGCTTTGCGCCGGAGACCCTGCTGGTCGTTGTGCGGGCGGACGGCGACACCATGGTCGAGGTATCGCTGCGCGAGCAGCCCCTCGAGCTCGAGCCCGTCATCGTTAGTGCGACGCGAACCGAGGGGCGCGTCGAAGAGGAGCCCACCCGAGTCGAGGTCATCGCGCACGAGGAGGTCGAGGAGAAGTCTGCGATGGCGCCGGCTGCCATTGCGCCGCTCCTTGGTGAGAGCAACGGCACGCGCGTACAAACGACGTCCGCCGCGTTGGGGGCAGCCAGCATCCGGATCCAGGGGATGCGCGGCCGCTACACGCAAGTGCTCTCCGACGGACTCCCCCTCTATGGAGCGACGACCGCGGGCCTGGGCCTGCTGCAGATCCCGCCGGTGGATCTCGACCACGTCGAAGTCATCAAGGGGGTGGCCTCGGCGCTCTACGGCGGGTCCGCGCTTGGCGGCGTCGTAGACCTCATTTCGCGGCGTCCCGTCGATGAGACCGACGCGCTGCTCAACCAGACCTCGCGTGCCGGGACGGACGCCATCCTCTGGACATCCCGCCGGCTCGGCGGCGGCCTGGCCTACTCATTGCTGGCGAGCGCGAACGGGCAGCGCTCGCAGGACTTGAACGGCGACGGCTGGGCGGACCTGGCCGCGTACGAGCGCGGCGTAATCCGCCCGCGGCTGTACTGGTCCGACCAGCAGGGACGCTCCGTCTTCATCACTACAGGAGCGACCGTCGAGGACCGTGAAGGCGGCACGCTGGCAGCCAGCGCCTACCCGGTCAGTCTCCGGACGCAGCGGTACGATCTCGGCGGCGTTGGCAGATTACCGATGCTCAGCGCCGGCGTGCTCACGCTGCGTGCATCCACTACGACGGAGCTACTGCGCCACAGATACGGCGGGAGCGTCCAACGGGACCGACACGCGACCGCCTTCGGCGAGGCAGCGCTGACCTCCACCTTGGGCCGTCACGTGTCGGTCGCAGGGCTGGCGTGGCAGTACGACGCCTACAAGGCGAAGGACGTTGCCGGATTCGACTACGAATACGCCACGCCGGGTGTATTTCTCCAGGACACCTACAGGGCGAGTGAGCACCTCGCGCTCACCGGGAGCGCCCGGCTCGACCATCACAGCCGGTACGGCACCTTCCTGAGCCCCAGGATCTCGCTTCTGGTGCGACCGTCTGCCGGCTGGTCTGCGCGGCTCTCGGCCGGGAGCGGCTACTACGCGCCCACGCCGTTCACGGAGGAGACCGAGCCCATCGGGCTCGGGCAGGTCCGGCCGCTGGGGAGCATCAAGGCTGAGCGCGCGAGGAGTGCGTCCGCGGACGTTGGAGGCACCGTCGGCCCGTTCGAGATGCACGGCACGCTCTTCGGTTCCCTCATCGACAATGCGGTCGCGCTGACCGGTCCGGACTCGACCGGGCGGCTCACCTTCGTCAACCTCGGCGGCCCGACGCGCACCTACGGCACCGAGGTTCTGGTGCGCTATCGCTACCGGGACTTTCAGGCGGACGCCACATATTCGTTCACCAGGGCCACCGAAGTGGACCCGGGAACCGGGCTTCGGCGTGACGTACCGCTCACGCCGCGCCACCAGGCGGGGCTGGACTTTCTGATCGAGTTGGAGGACACGCGGTTTGGCCTGGAGGGTTTCTACACTGGGCCGCAGTCGCTCGAGAACGACCCGTACCGGACGCGCAGCCGTCCCTACGTGCTTGTCGGTCTGCTAGCGCAGCATCGGTTCGGCCCGGTGCTCGTGTTCGCCAACGGCGAGAACCTGTTCGACATCCGGCAAACACGGTACGATCCGCTCTTGCTCACGACGCCGGGACCGGGGGGACGCCGCACGACCGATGTCTGGGCGCCACTCGAAGGCCGTGTTCTCAACGTCGGCGTGCGGCTGGGGGAGAACGAACGCGCCGAGCGCCGGTGAGATTCGGGGTCAACTACTTCTTCGACACGCCGCTTTTCTGCGGAGCCATCCTGCTGCTGGCGAACGCGACGGACGCAAAACGGGCCGCCGCCGGGGCCGATTGCGGCCATCCCGGGCGTGGCGATTGTCCCGCCGCACCGAATCCGTATCTTTCCCCCGGTCCATCCGGCCGTCCGACCACGCCAGGGGAATCCCGTGCCCGATCAGCCGCAAAGCTTTGCCAGCCACAGCCGCTATGTGCCGGGCTTCCATTACGTCCTCTCGGGCATCCTGCTGGTCTATCTCGTCTTCGCGCTGGTGCAGCTTGCGCGCGTGCCGAGCGCCGCGACCGGGATGGGCGCGCTGCTGGCCGTCGGCCTCGTGCTCATGGGCTGGTACGAGCGCGCTTTCGCCGTCGCCGTGCAGGACCGGGTCATCCGCCTCGAGGAGCAGCTGCGCTACGAGCGCCTGCTGCCCGCGGACCTGAAGTCCCGCACCGCGGCGCTCACCAAGCGGCAGATGATCTCGCTCCGTTTCGCACATGACGACGAGCTGCCCGACCTCGTCCGGCAGACGCTCGAGAAGAATCTCGATGGCACCGCGATCAAGCAGTCGATCAAAACCTGGCGCGCCGACCACCAGAGGGTCTGACATGACAGCTCACGCGGCACCCATCCCCAAGACCACCGAAAAGTCGCCGGGCGGTCCGGTCCGCAAGGTCTGGCTCGACGGCCAGTACTACGACAAGCACGAGGCGGTGGTCTCTGTCTTCGACCACGGCCTGCTCTACGGCGATGGCGTCTTCGAAGGCATCCGCGCCTACAACGGCAATATCTTCCGCGGCGCCGCGCACGTCGCGCGCCTCTACGCCTCGGCCCACGCCATCATCCTCGACATCGGGATGTCGCAGCCGGACATGCTGGCGATGGTCGAAGACTGCGTGCGGGTGAACAACCTCACCGACGCCTACATTCGCCTCGTGGTGACGCGCGGCTTCGGCGATCTCGGCCTCGATCCCCGCAAGTGTCCCAAGCCCACAATCTTCTGCATCGCCGACACGATCCAGCTGTGGCCCAAGGAGATGTACGAGCGCGGGCTGTCCATGGTCACCGTGCCGACGCCCGTCGCCGCGCCGCACAATCTGTCGCCCGCCATCAAGTCGCTCAACTACCTGGCCCACATCATGGCCAAGGTCGAAGCGATCAACGCCGGCGCCGACGAAGCGCTCATGCTCGACCAGTCGGGCAATGTCGCCGAGGGCTCGGGGCAGAACGTCTTCATGGTCAGCGGCCGCTCGCTGCGCACGCCACCCTCGTACGCCGGCATCCTGCGCGGTGTCACCCGCACCGCGGTGATCGAGCTCGCCCGCGCCGCGGGACTCGAAGTGGTCGAAACCATGCTGACCCGGTACGACCTCTACTGCGCCGACGAGGCATTCCTGACCGGAACAGCCGCCGAAGTGGTTGGCGTGCGCCAGCTCGACGGCCGGCTCATTGGTAAAGGCCAGGTGGGTCCGGTCACCAAGGATCTGTCAGCCAGATTCCGGGAACTCGCTCAACGCGGCGGTTGAGCAAGGATCGGCAGGGAAAGTGCCATATTGGCACGAATGAATCCTTGACCGCCGTTTCCGCAGTCCGGCATATTCGTCTCCTATGATCAGTTCCATAAGCAATGGTATGGGACGTGCGGTAGCACGTACCCGTATGCGCCACCTCCTGGGTGTGATGTCTCTTCTGGCCTTTGCGGCCTGCTCGCGCGGAGCCCCGGCGCCGATGACGCCTGCACCGGTTCCGGTCGCCGACGCTCCCGCACCGGTCGCCGCAAACTCGCCAGTGGCAATACCTTCGGCGCCTGTCCAGACGCCCCCAGCGCCGGCGCCGACACCGACCCAGGCCGCGGCCGCCCACGACACCGTCGTGCGGCGGGATTCGGCCTCCCAGGACACCCTGCGGCGGGAAGCGGCATTTCTCGACTCCCTGCACACGATGCGGGCAGATACCACCCACCCCGCTATCCAGGTTCCGGTCGCCCCCGAAGCGGTGCGCCGCGAGGCCGCCACGCTGCTGGGCCGGCCTACCTGGGATATCGACGTCGAGACGTACGCATCGCACGAGCGAGTGCAGTACTGGATGACCTATTTCACCGGCCGTTCGCGCTGGCACTTCGAGCGTTACATCGAGCGGGCCGGGCGGTACGATTCGATGATCCGCGCGCGACTGTCCGCCGCGGGCCTGCCGCAGGACCTGATCTACCTCGCGATGATCGAGAGCGGTTTCGCGCAGACCATCCGGTCGCGCGCGGGCGCCGTGGGCGTGTGGCAGTTCATTCCGGCCACCGGTCGCCGCTACGGCCTCACGGTGGACTCCTGGATGGACGAGCGCCGCGACCCGTATCTCGAGACCGACGCCGCGATCCGTTTTCTCTCCGACCTGAACAACCGCTTCGGGTCGTGGTATCTCGCCGCCGCCGCGTACAACAGCGGCCCCGGCAAGATCACGCGCGGACTGGCGCGCGGTGACTACGGCGCGTTGAACGGCAATGACGCCTTCTTCGCTATGGCCGAGGGTTCGTTCCTGCGCCGCGAGACGCGGGACTATGTGCCCAAGCTGATCGCTGCCGCCCTGCTGGCCAAGGAGCCCGCGCGCTACGGTTTTACCGGGCTCACCCTCTGGTCGCCGCTGCGGTACGACTCGGTACAGACGCCGTACGCGGTGGGCCTCGACGTCCTCGCGCGCCTGGCCGGCACGACGCGCGACGCGATGGAAGACATGAATCCCGCGTTCTTCCGCGGCGTGACGCCGCCGGACCGGCGCGTGTGGGTGAAGGTCCCGGTGGGCACCGCGGACTCGGTGGCCGCGCGGCTGGCGGTGTTGCCGGCGACCGACCGGGTGACGGTCATGATCCACATCGTGGGCCGGGGCGAAACGATGGCGTCGCTGGCGCGGCGGTACGGCGTAACGGCGACCGACATCCGGTCGGTGAACCATCTCCCGTCCACGCGCCTGGCGCGGGGGCAGCGGCTGGTGATTCCAGCGTCGTTAGGCAGACTGCGCAGTCAGGTGGCGGCCGAGGACCGGGCGTCGACGACCCGCGCCCGCACCACGCGGGCCCGCGCCAGGCGCGGGGCCCGCGCCGCGGTGACGGCTTCGCGGACGCCCTCGTCCTCGCGCGGCGCGCGCCGCATGCACATCGTACGGCCGGGGGAATCGCCCTACACGATCGCGAGCAGCTTCGGCGTGCCGGTGCGGGACCTGCTGGCGGCGAACGGCATGACGCACCGCAGCGTCATCCGGCCGGGTCAGTCGATCAGGATCCCGAACTGACGCGATATTCGCCGGTGAAGCCACCGGACTTTTCCACCAGCCGCACCTCGCCGATTTCCATCGCGCGATCCGCCGCCTTCACCATGTCGTAGACGGTCAGCAACGCCACCGCGCAGGCGGTGAGCGCCTCCATTTCGACCCCCGTCTTCCCCTCGACTTTCGCTTCGGCGCGCACCCGCACGCCGGGCAGCTTCGCGTCGAGCGACGCCTCGACCGTGACCTGGTCCACCGGCAGCGGATGACATAGCGGAATCAGGTCCGACGTGCGCTTGGCGCCGCCGATGCCCGCGATTTCGGCGACGCGCAGGACATCGCCCTTGGCGATGCGATTGGCCTTGACGAGCTGGAAGGCTTCCTTGCTCATCCGGATGCGTCCCTCGGCCGCGGCGTGCCGCGCGGTCACCGGCTTGGCGCCCACGTCCACCATCCGGGCGCGGCCCTCGTCGTCCACGTGTGACAGCCGGCGCGTCATGAGCCCGCCTCCGCGAGTTTTCTGAGCAGGTCGCTCACGATGAGCTGGGGATTGATGTTGCCCTGGGCGAGCCG
>JAYTEN010000049.1:0-4869 GCA_043735145.1 Gemmatimonadota bacterium
CATGGCGGCGGCACGCCGACGAGCAAGCAGATCGAGCAGCAGGCGGACAAGTGGGGGTTTGTTTACCGGGCGCTGGGGATGGGCCGGCCAGGCACCTAACGTGATATTCACGATTTTCGTTGGGGCGACCCTCGTGGTCGCCCGCAAGTGCATTCATTGGTTTGGGAGGACCAACAGCAGCAAGGGAGGCCAAAGTTGGAAGTCTGAAGAGGGGTTCGAGAAAACAAAGCGGCAAGGCTGTTTCGCTTGGCTCTTGAACCCACTCTCATCTTCCGGCTTCAGCCTCCCTTTCGGTTTGCGTCGCAAGTGCTGCCGGGATGCCGGTGATGTCGTTGATGATCACGTCAGGATGGACTCCACTTTGCCCGAATACCTCTTCCCGATACTTGCCCGTCCTCACAAGGCACGCCCTGAGTCCGGCATCCTGCGCGCCCTGGATGTCGCCCCAGATGTCGTCGCCGACCATCAGGACCTGCTCGGGGTGCTCCACCGCCCACGGGCCGAGCGACGTGAGTGCCGCGTGGTAGAACCCGGGCGAGGGTTTTCCGCAGATCACCGCCGTCTGGCCGGACGCGTACTCGAGCGCCTTCACGAAGGGGCCGCAGTCGAGGACGAGGCCTTCGGGCTTGGCCCAGTAGCGGTCGGCGGAGAAGGCGACCAGCTCGGCGCCATTCATCAGCTGGTTGAAGGCGGTGTTGAGGATCTCGAAGTTCCAGCGGTCGTCAAGATCGCCGACGACCACGGCCTGCGGCGCGTCATTCGTGATCTCGAACTCGGCGAGGTCCTCGAGCGCCAGATCGGGCACCAGCGGCGCCACGCGCGTGAATCCCTTTTCCTTGAGGTGCTGTGCACCGGCGCGCAGCGCGGTGAGGATCTGGTCCGGTTCGGCGGGAATGTCCATCGCGCAGAGCCGCTCGGTCAGGAGGCGGCGCGAGCGGCTGGTGGTGTTGGTGACGAATCCGACCTGGATCCCAGCGGCGCGCACGGCGCGGATCGCGTCGGCGGCCCCGGGAAAGACCACGCCGTCCTCGTACACCGTGCCGTCGAGATCGAATAGCACGGCTCGCGGCTTCAAGGGCCGAGGCTCTCCAGCAGGCTCCACAGCTCGACCGGCGAAAAATCGTTGAAGCGGTCGAGCACGTCGCGGTCGGCGCGCTCCAGAAAAATCCAGGCCGATTCGCGATGCCGCTCGCCCGCGACGAAATGCACGCGCCCCCGGCGCAGCTGCTTGTCGGTGGCATCGGCGACCAGCTCCAGGAACACGTCCCAGTTCGTCTCGGCGCGCTTGAGCTGGCCCATATGAGTCGCGTGCTGAGCCCACCCGTACGCCGGACGCGAATCCATCAGGATCCCGTTCCAATCGCCGTGACGTCGTCCCCGGCATTCCCCATTCCCGATTCCCCATTCCCCGATTCCGGCTTGCCGTGCGCGCCTGACAGCCGCTCCTGCTCACCACTCATCCGGTCCGTCGCCTCGAAGAATCCGCGCAGGCTCGCGCCGATCACCTCGTCGAGATACTGGTCCACCACCAGCATGATCTCGAAGACATCGCCGCGGTGCGACGCCGTCTCCTGCCGCAGCAGCCGCCAGATGGCGTGGCGCAGGTGCTTGAACTCGCGATACAGGTCGGCCGCGTCATAGCGTGCCAGGCCGCGCAGCTTGCCGAAGCGGAGCCCGCGCCGGCGCCGCCCGATCGACAGGTCCGATTGGGCCGACTCCTCGCCCGACAGCGCGGCGGCGATATCGGCCACCAGCGCCGGCACCTGGTTGGTGAGCAGCAGGTCGGGAAGCTTCTCGTCGGCGCCGACCGACTGGTCGGCGCGCACCAGGTCGCGCCACGATTCGGCGATGGCAGAGGCGTGCTGGGCGATAGTCTCACCCGCCTGGCGACGGGCTGGGGAAATGGGCGACATGGATGGAAACAGTTTAGCTTTGGCTCATGACCGACGCCACCCAGAAGTGTCCCGTCTGCGCCGCGATTCTGCCCGCGACCGCGAAGTTCTGCGGCGAATGCGGAACGCCCACCCGGTCCGTTCCGCGCACGCCGGGAGCATCGCCTGCCGGCTCCGCCGTCCCCGGCCGCAACCCGGTGCTGCCCTGGTTCCTCGCCGGGTGCGCCGTCATGGCGGTGCACGCCGCCGTGATCATCGTGGCGGTCCGCGGCCGGACGGTGGCCGCGCCTAACCCGGCGGAGTCGTCGTCCGCGGCGCCCTTCGCGGGCGGTACCGGCACCGCGTCGGGGGCGCCCGACATCTCGAACATGACCCCGCGCGAAGCCGCGGACCGACTGTACAATCGCATCGCGCGCGCCCGCGAAGCCGGCGACACCGCGCAGGTCAACTTCTTCGCGCCCATGGCGATCAACGCCTACTCCAACGTGACGCCCAAGGACGCCGACGCGCGGCTCCACATCGGACTGATCCAGATCGGCATCGGCAATCGGGCGGCCGCGCTGGCCGAGGCCGACTCGATCACCCGCTTCAGCGCCACCCACCTCTTCGGTCCCATGCTGAAGGCCCGGGCGGCCGAAGCCTCGGGCGACCGCGCCACCATGCGCGAGGCGTACCGCGCCTTCCTCGGCAACTACGACGCCGAGATGCGGAAGAGCCTGCCCGAGTACGAACAGCACAAGGCCGAGCTCGCGGCGACGCGCACCGCGGCGCAGGCCGGCGCCGGGCGCTAGCATGCCGACCATCACGCTCGCGCACAGCCCCGATTCCGACGACGCGTTCATGTTCTACGCGCTGGCCGCGGGGATGATCGACACCCAGGACCGCACCTACATCCACGAGCTCCAGGACATCGAGTCGCTCAACCGCCGCGCACTCAACGGTGAGCTCGATGTCACCGCGGTCTCGTTTCACGCCTACGCGTACCTCCACGAGCGCTATGCGCTGCTGCCCCACGGCTGCTCGATGGGCGACGGCTACGGCCCGCGCATCGTGTCCACCAGGCCGCCGGCCGGCGACGTCGCGCAGGCGTTAGGTGGCCTGCTCGTGGCGATTCCGGGCGAACGCACCACCGCGAACCTCGCGCTCAAGCTGCTGCGCAAGGACGTGCGCACCGTGCTGGTGCCGTTCGACGAGATCGAGGACCACGTGCTGGCGGGCAACTCCGACGCCGGCCTGCTGATCCACGAGGGCCAGCTCACCTACGCCGACCGCGGCCTGCACCTCTGGCTCGACCTCGGCGAATGGTGGAAGAACAAGACCGGCCTGCCGCTGCCGTTAGGCGGCAACGTGGTGCGCAAGGGTCTGGGCGAGGACCTGATCAAGGCCGTCTCGCGCGACCTGCGCCAGAGCATCGTCTACGGTCTCGAACACCGCGCGCCGGCGCTCGCCCACGCGCAGCAGTTCGCGCGCGGCCTCGATCCCGCGAAGACCGACGCCTTCGTCGGCATGTACGTGAACGACTTCACGGTGGATTACGGCCCGGTCGGCCGCGCCGCCGTGCAGCGGCTGCTCGATGAGGCGCGCGCGGCGGGGCTGATACCTGGTGTGCGGGCGGAGTTTGTCCAAGACTGACCGTCGAAGCGTCCAAGCGTCCAAGCGTCGAAACGTCGAAACGTCGAAACGTTGATCTGGAAAAGGCCCCGCGAATCGGGGCCTTTCACATGTTTAGCCCTTTGACGTTTCGACGTTTCGACGCTTCGACGCTTCGACGGTCTTTCTAGGCCCTCACCAGACTGATCACCGTGATCTCCGCAGGCGCACCAAGCCTGAAGGGCGGGCCCCAGTAGCCGGTCCCGCGGCTCACGTAGATCCACATCTGCTCCAGCCGGTGCAGTCCCGAAACGAACGGCTGAAAGAGCCGCACCAGCAGGTTGAACGGGAAGTACTGCCCGCCGTGCGTGTGCCCGGAGAGCTGGAGGTCGAAGCCCTCGGCGTGCGACAGGTACGCCGCCGTCGGCTGGTGCGCGAGCAGCACCTTCACGTCACTCGGCGGCGCGCCCGCCATCGCGGCCTTCGCGTCGGACTGATGCCCCGCCACGCCACGACTGGCCGTGTGATCAGTAATCCCGGCGATCAGCAGCCGCGACCCACCATGCTCGATGATCCGGTGCGAGTTCACCAGCGCATCGAATCCGAGGCTCCGCATTTCCTTCACCCAGCCGGGCGCGTCCCAGTAGTACTCGTGATTGCCGGTTACGAAGAACTTGCCGTGCGGAGCCGCCAGCCTCCCCAGGGGCGCAACGTCGGCGCGCAGTCCCGCCACGAAACCGTCGGCGACATCGCCGGTGAGCACGACGAGGTCTGGCGCGAGCCCGTTCGCGGTGTCGACCACCCGGTTGACGAACGCTTGCCCGAGCGTCGGGCCGATGTGCAGGTCCGACAGCTGCACGATGCGGAATCCCTGGAGCGCCTCGGGTAGATCGGCGATGGGGACATCCACGCTGACGACGCGGGGCCGCGCCGCGCGCCACGCGCCCGCGGCCAGCAGGACCGCCGTGAGACCCACGATGCCCGCCGCAAACACCGGCACGCCCAGCAGGGAGCGCAGGTGGAGCACGTCGCCGGCCAGTACGAACACCAGCAGCAGCGACCCCGCGCCCATCGCGATGAAGCCGGCCCACGAAAAGAGCGCCGGTGCCGGCAGGCCGCGCACTCGGCCCGCCATCATCGCGCCGATGGGCAGGGCCATGATCACGGCCATCGCCGCCCAGCCGAGCAACGAGGGCACCGAAGTACCGAACCCGACGAGACGCGCGCCGACGTACAACTGCAGCAGCGCCCAGATCGTGATGATCACCGCGAATCGCCTGGCCATCGTCGTCAGACGGCCTTCTTCACGCCGAGGCCTTCGAGAATCATGCGCAGGTTGCTGCGAATGACATCGGCCAGCGGCACGTTGAGGGGATCGGGCTGCACG
>JAYTEN010000050.1:0-3117 GCA_043735145.1 Gemmatimonadota bacterium
GTGCCCGCATGATCGTCATGCCCGCGATCGACCTGCGCGAGGGCGCCTGCGTCCAGCTGGTCGGCGGCGACTACGCGGCCGAGCGCGTGCGGCTCCCCGATCCCCGCGCCGTGGCGGCGGGCTGGGCCGCCGCGGGGTTCCGCGAGATCCACGTCGTGGACCTCGACGCGGCCACCGGCCGCGGGAGCAACCGCCACGCCATCACGTCGCTCTGTGCGATGCCCGGCCTGCGCGCCCAGGTGGGCGGCGGACTCCGGGAAGAGGCGGACATCGCCTCCGTCATCGACGGCGGCGCGGCGCGCGTGGTCGTCGGCACCCGCGCCATTGCCGACCCCGCCTGGCTCGCGCGCGTCGCGGAGCGCTTTCCGCGACGCGTCGTCGTGGCCGCCGACGTCCGCGGGCGCGAAATCGTGGTGCGCGGATGGGAGCAGCGCACGGCGCTCGACGTGACGTCGCTGCTCCACGACCTTGCCGCGCTGCCGCTCGCCGGCGTGCTGGTGACGGCGGTGCACCGCGAAGGCCGCCTGGAAGGGCCCGATCTCGACTTGATGGAAACCCTCGCCGCGACGACTTCCCTGCCCCTGCATGCCTCGGGCGGCATCACGACGCCCGCCGACCTGCGGGCACTCGCGTCGCTGGGCATCGCCCGCGCGATCCTCGGCATGGCGCTGTACACCGGAACCCTCGATCCGCGCGCCGTCGCGGAGGAGTTCGCCGCATGACGCAGGTTCGACGCAGCACCCGCGAAACCGAGATCGAGGTGACGATCACGGCTGCCGGCGCCGACGCCACGGTCACGACCGGCGAGCCCTTCCTCGACCACATGCTCGTCACCCTGGCGCGCTACTCCGGCCTCGGCATCACCATCACCGCGCGCGGCGACCTGCGCCATCACCTGGTCGAGGACGTCGCCATCACGCTCGGCGAAGCGCTGCGGCGCAGCGTCCCCGCCACCTGCCGGCGCTACGGCGAGCGCACCGTCGCCATGGACGACGCCCTGGTGCAGGCGGCGGTGGACGTCGGCGGACGGTTCTTCTACTGCGGCCCGCTGCCCAGCGCCCTCTACGATCACTGGATGCGCTCGTTCGCCGACGCCGCGCGGATCACGCTCCACCTGCGCGTGCTGCGGGGAACCGACCGCCATCACGTCGTCGAGGCGGCCTTCAAGAGCCTCGGCCTCGCGCTGCGCGAGGCGCTCGAGGACGGCGGCGCGCAGCTGAGCACCAAGGGCGCGGTCGTGCTGGAGGTGACCTGATGCTGAGGCGCCGGCTCATCGCCTGCCTCGACGTGCAGGCCGGACGCGTGGTGAAAGGCGTGCGATTCCGCGACCTGCGCGACATCGGCGATCCGGTCGAGCTCGCGGCGCGCTACGAGGCCGAGGGCGCGGACGAGATCGTCTTCCTCGACATCGCGGCCGGTGCCGAGGGCCGCGGCGCCACGCTCGAGCTGCTGCGCCGCACGGCGGAGCGGCTCTTCATTCCGCTCACGCTCGGGGGTGGTGTGCGAAGCGTGGCCGACATCGCGGCGGCGCTGCGGGCCGGCGCCGACAAGGTCAGCGTGAACAGCGCGGCAGTCGCGCGACCCGCCCTGCTCACGGAAGCGGCGGAACGTTTCGGCGCGCAGAGCGTCGTCGCCAGCATCGACGCCGCCCGCGGGGCCGATGGCTGGCGGGTCTTCACGCGCGGCGCCAGCGAAGCGACGCCGCGGGGCGCCGTCGCGTGGGCGCAGGAGTGCGCGGAGCGGGGCGCGGGTGAGATCCTGCTCACCAGCATCGACCGCGATGGCGGGCGTGCCGGCTATGACCTCGCCCTCACCGCCGCCGTCGCGGCCGCCGTGCGCGTGCCGGTGATCGCATCGGGAGGCGCCGGGAATGCGGCCGACGTCGTCGCCGCGCTGACCGCCGGCGGCGCCGACGCCGCCCTCGTCGCCGGCATCCTGCATGACGGGCTCACCACCGTCGGCGCGCTCAAGGATGCGATGCGGGGCGCCGGCCTCGCGGTGCGGGAGGCCGCTTGACGAGTCTCTTGCAGGCGGCCGCCGAGGTGGCGGCGCTGGCGGGGCGCACGGCGCTCCGGCATTACCGCACCGGCCTCGCCGTCGAACGGAAGAGCGACGGCTCCGCCGTCACCGCCGCCGATCGCGAGGCGGAGCGCGCGGCGCGCGACTGGATCGCCGCGCGCTTTCCCGCCGACGCCATCCTCGGCGAAGAGCTGGGCGAGAAGGCCGGGACCAGCGGGCGGCGCTGGCTCCTGGACCCCATCGACGGAACGGCGTCCTTCGTTCGCGGCGTGCCGCTCTGGGGCAGCCTCGTCGCGGTCATCGAAGGCGACCAGGTCGTGGCGGGAGCCGCGGCGTTTCCCGCCGTCGGCGAAAGCATCGCCGCGGCACCCGGTGAGGGCTGCTGGCACGACGGGACGCACTGCCGCGTAAGCGATGTCTCCCGCCTCGAGGACGCCACCGTCCTCATCACCGACGCGCGCGGTTTTTCGGATCCGGCACTGGCGCGGGGATGGGCGGCGCTCACCGGCGCCGCGGCAGTGAGCCGTACCTGGGGCGACTGCTACGGCTACCTCCTCGTGGCGACGGGACGGGCCGACGTCATGGTAGACCCGCGGCTCAATCCCTGGGACGCGGCGTGCTTCGTCCCCATCATCGCGGAGGCGGGCGGAATCATCACCGACCTGCGCGGTGTCCGCCACACGCTGCTCCCCGATGCGATCGCGACGAACGCCGCACTCGGCAGTACGGCGCGGAGCACGCTGGCCGGCACGGAGGGCGCATGATCACGCTGCCGGACCTGGACTATGACAAGGGCGGCGGCACCGTCACCGTGGTCGTGCAGGACGACGTCACGGGCGTGGTGCTGATGATCGCGCACGCCGACCGCGAGGCCATGCGCCTCTCCGCCGACACCGGTGAGATGCATTTCCGTTCCCGGTCGCGCGGATTGTGGCGCAAGGGGGCGACGAGCGGCAACGTGATGCGCGTCGTGTCGCTCACGGCCGACTGCGACCGCGACACGGTGCTCGCGCGCGTGCGGCCCGCGGGACCCGCCTGCCACAACGGGACCACATCCTGTTTCGACGGTACCGGTGGCGATGTGATGGACGAACTCGA
>JAYTEN010000051.1:0-22858 GCA_043735145.1 Gemmatimonadota bacterium
TCGCTCGAGCTCGATATCCTGCCCGGCGTGGGGCGCGCGCGGGTGCTGGAAGTGGCGCGGGAGCGGAAGATCGCGGTCGAGGAGGGCCGCTACAGTCGCGCCGATGTCGAGGGCGTGGCGCTCTTCCTGGTGAACGGCGTCCGGGGGGTGCTGGAGTCGGCGGTGCACGGGGACTGGCGGCGTCCGGGCGATGACCGGACACGCGCGCTAGCCGAGCGCTTCTGGGGTTGAGGAGCCGTCCGGCCCCATGTAACATTCAAGGCTCGCGGGGGCCAGCAGGGTACATGGTGGCTATAGCTCAATCGGTTAGAGCGCTGGTCTGTGGCACCAGAGGTTGCGGGTTCAATTCCCGTTAGCCACCCTCGGAGGTCCGTAGCTCAATTGGTAGAGCACCGGTCTCCAAAACCGGGGGTTGCAGGTTCGATTCCTGCCGGGCCTGTTTTCTGAATGCTGGACCTGTTGTCTAAAAGATCAGGCGGAGGAAAGCAGACGGGGACAGGCGCAGGCAGGGACAGAAGCAGCAGCTGCTCCGACTGCTTGCTGAACCTGCCTCACCCTGAAGCCATCTGCTTTCCTCTGCCTCATCAGCTGGATCGCAGAGTTCAGGGCACAGTAGTCAGGGCGGTATCGTCTAGAGGCCTAGGACGTGGCCCTCTCAAGGCCAAAACACGGGTTCGAATCCCGTTACCGCTACTCGAATGTGACGGATGTGACGAAGGTGACGAATGGTCGAGGGGACGGAGGGGAGCCCGATTCATGGGCCCTTGCCCTCGGTCCCCTCGAGCTTTCGTCACCTTCGTTACCTCCGAGAAGAGTGCAACGGCCCCATCGTCCAGCGGTTAGGACGCGGCCCTTTCAAGGCTGAAACACGGGTTCGATTCCCGTTGGGGCTACTCCCGGAGGCGACCCCGCCTCCGTCATCTCCGGTCGAACCGGTTGGCGAGCGTCACCAGCGCTTCCGTCCGCGCCGTCGCCGCGTACGCGATGTTTCCCTTCCCATCCAGCAGATAGACCAGCGACGGATGCCCGATCTCACCCGTGATCGAATCGCGGCCATGCGGGACGTTCCAGGCATCCAGTGCCCGCAGGACCGCGGCGGTGTCGCCGCTCAGCACGTGGGCCGAATCGCCCAGCATCCATTGCGTGGCGATGGCGGGTAGGCGAGCCGGAGTGTCACGCCAGGGATCAATCGTCACCACGATCACCCCCGTCCCCCGCGCCGCCAGCTGCCGGCGCGCGTCGAGGACCTGCCGCACCACGTCGGGACAGATGCTGGTGCAATGCGCGTAGGCGAAGGTGACCAGCGCGGGCCGGCCGCTCAGCGAGGCCAGCCGGATCGTGTCGCCGTGCTGGTCCACGAGGTCGAGGGGGGGCGCGGGCCGGTCGAGACGGGGATAGGTGCTCGGCACCGGCGCTACCCACGCGCTCGGCCCCTCGCCGCGGCGGCTGACGTCGGCCACCCGCGCCGACGCGGCGGCGGCCCCGCCGAACAGCACCAGCGCGGCGGCCGCGAGGGCGATGCGCCCGGCACCCGTGCGGGTCATGGCGCCTAACGCTCCGAACAGCGCGCCCGGCCACAACACGGCCAGTGCCGTGACCATGGTGACCGGCTCGCCGATCAGGAGCATCCAGCCCGCGCGCGAGGGCAGGGTGTCGGGGAGCGCGCCGAAGCAGATCTCCCGCGTGCGCACCAGCCACCAGGGCGCTTCCGCCGGCAGCGGCCAGAGCGCGAGTGCCCACCAGGTGACGGTGACGGCCCCGATCGCCGAGATGGCGACCAGGGCCGTCCGTTCCCGTCCCGTCACCGGCTCATCCGATCTTCCAGATGGCCGACAGCAGCTTCCAGTTCACGAAGTAGTACACGATGAATGCCGCCAGGAAGATGGCCACCAGCACCAGCGTGCCGGGGGCGTGATGGATCGGGCCGCGCTCGGCCGTCACCTTCTCGTCGCCGGTGAGGATATACGTCTGGGGCGGCAGCTTCAGCACGCCCTGCGGCACGCCGCCCGGGACCCCCGCTTCGTAGGGCTTCCCGAAGAAGACCGAGGTCACCGTGATGACGATATACATGCCGCCGCCGATGGCGGCGATGATGCCGCCGATGGCCATGACGCCCAGCAGCAGGTCCACCGCGGGGCTGAACTGCACGTCGAAGGGCGCCTGCGCGAAGGAGATGTCCCAGTGCCGGCGCGGCACGCCGAAGCTTCCCGCGAACGTCATGGACATCGAGAAGATCAGCATGCCCAGCGAGAAGATGTACGGCTGGACCTTCGCCATGCCCCAGAAGGCCACCCGCTTCCGGAAGATCAGCGGGATCACGTAGTACGTCAGGCCCATGAACGCCAGCGCGGTGCCCGAGACGACCGTCGCGTGGAAGTGGCCCGGGCTGCGCAGCGTGTTGTGCACCATGATGTTGATCTGCTCGGTGCCGAAGGTCACGCCCGTGATGCCGCCCACGAAACCGAACACGACGATGGACAGCACCGTCGCCGAGAAGCCCGGGTCACCCCAGGGTGCCTTGCGCAGCCATTCGAAGAGGCCCTTGGTGAGGCCCTTCGCGCGCTGGCCGACTTCCATGCCGGCGGGCACGGTGAAGCCGTGGATCATGGACGCCAGCACCGCGAGGTACATCGCGTAGCTGGTGTTCCAGATCTTCCACTCGGCCCCCATGCCCGGATCCACCAGCAGGTGGTGGGCCGACGCCATCGAGATGAACAGCACGTACAGGACGAATGCCGTGCGGCTGATCTTCTCGTTCAGCACCACCGACCCGATCGTCAGGGCGCCGAGGAGGTACCAGACCGACACCATGGCGGCGACGTTGACCTGCTGCGACGAATGGCCGAGGCCCCACCAGACCATCCGGTAGACCTGCGGGTCCACCTGCATCTTGCCGAGCGACCAGAGGAAGGTGGGGATGTAGATCGCGGCGCCGTGCCCCAGCGTGATGACCGCAATGATGGCCGCGGTGATCGCGCCGTAGGTCACCAGCGGCACCGAACCGGTGTAGGTTTTCTCCCGTTTCGCCACCGCCAGCGTGCCGAAGAAGACGCACACCACGAGCAGCGCGCCGACCGCGAAGAGGATCACGCCGAGGTAGAAGGGCGGCTCGGCCCGCAACGGCACGTAGGACGTAAAGAGGACGTCGGCCTTCCCGCTCCACATCTCGAACTCCACCATCAACGCCCCGAGCAGCATGAGGCCGAAGCTGGCCCACGCGAGTCTCGGGGTCGCCACGCGGCAGTTGAGGAGCACGGCGCTCGCGAAGTAGAGGATCGCCATCTCGAAGAACAGGATGAAGAAGACCAGCATCGTCATCCCGTGCACCGTCAGGATGCGGTAGAACCACTCTGCCGGCAGCAGGTGCACCGCCTGCCAGCGCGTGAGCAGCACGCCGATGGCGGCGATGCCGCCGATCAGCAGCATGACGGTGGCGACGACGGCATTGGCCTTGATGAGCGCGTCGGCATCCTTGTGAATCTTGAAACCCGTGGTCGGGCAGGTGCGGAAGGGAGTGCTCACCTTGGACCTCCGTGCGCGCTATCGGTGGCGGGAGCGGCGGGAGCCGCATCACCGACGTGCGGCAGCATCGGCGTGTTGCGGTCCACGACGAGGACTTTGCCCACCATCGTGTGGTGGCCGATGCCGCAGAACTCGTTGCAGATCACCCGGAAGTCGCCCGTCGCGTTGGGCACGATGCGCAGCCCGTAGTCGTAGCCGGGGACCACCTCGAAGTTCGCGTTCACCGGGTACAGGCTGAAGCCGTGGTTGACGTCAAGCGCTGACAGGTGAAGGGTGTACTGCACGCCCTCGTGCAGGCGCAGCACCGGCATCCACTGCCACATCATGGCGACCAGGTACACCTCGGCGCCGGCGGGCGGCTCCACCACCGGGATGCCGGATTCCTCGCCCACCCGGTACTGGGTGATGAACTCCTGGGTGCGCGTCATGTAGGCCGCTGGATCGGTGCGGCCGCGGATGCCCGAGGGGTTCTGGCCCCCCTTGAAGTGCCACAGCGGCATCATCGCGAACAGGATCATGCACCACGCGAAGGCGATCGCGATCCACGTCTTCTCGGCCTTGTGGGCGGGTTTCCACCACACGCCCTGGGGGGCGACGACGGCCGAGTGGAGGGTCTCGGGGCCGCTCATGGCAGGGCCGACCTGGGCAGCGTCAGGATCTCGTACAGCCCCCAGCCGGTGAAGAACACCGCCATGATCAGGATCCCCGCGACCAGCAGGAGCATCGGGCGGTCGTAGAGCCGCTGCCCCAGGGGAATCTTCTCTTCATTCGCGGGCTCGGTCATGCTCGCCTCCTGATCGATAGCGTGGCGGTATCCCGCGGGGCGACGATGTCGGCCACGGTGGTGGTACGGAAGAAATGCGCCACCTCATCGGCGGCGCGTTTCCAGTATTGGTGCACCGCGCAGGCGGCGCGGTCGCTACAGGTCGGCTGCCCGAACAGGCAGCGGCGGGTGCCGCCCACCGGGTCAAAATGCCTCACGACCGAGAGCAGGCTCATGCGCCGGGGGTCGCGCGCCAGCCGAAAGCCGCCCGCCGGGCCGCGCACGCTGACCAGCACGCCCGCCCCCGCCAGCACGTGACAGGTCTTCGAGAGGTAGTTCTGCGGGACGTCCAGCGCGCGGGCCATGATGCCGGCGCGCACCGGCCCCGCCTGGCCGTGCTCGGCCAGGTACAGGACGGTCTTCAAGGCGTATGCGGCGGTTCGGGACAGCACGAGTGCCGCCCATCATATCACGCCGCATCCCCGGCGGCAAGTCTTATTTATCATGAACGTATGATGAATAGACCCGGGGGCGAGGTTGTGCCGGTGTCGACCTGGCGCTACGCTTTGAGCGATGCGCGCGACCGACCTGCTCCGCCGCCCCCTCGCCTGGGCCGACGCCCGGATGAACCGGCTCTACGGCTGGAAGTACAACCCCTTCTACCACAGCGGTGTGCTCGCGGTGACGCTGCTGGCGGCAGTCTCCATCACCGGCATCTACCTGGTCTTCTTCTACCGCCTCGGCTCCCCGTACGCATCCATCGGCACCATCACGAACACCATCCCGCTGGGCCACCTGACCCGGTCCATCCACCGTTATGCGTCGGACGCCGCGATGGTCGCCGTGCTGGTCCACATGCTGCGCGTCTTCCTCCAGCGCCGCACCTGGGGGCCGCGCGCGGTGGCCTGGATCTCGGGGCTGGTGCTCCTGTTCGCGGTGCTGGTCTGCGGCTGGACCGGCTACGTGATGGTGTGGGATGTGCAGGGCGAGGTGATCGCGCGGGAGGGCGCGCGATGGCTGGACGCGCTGCCGATTTTCTCCGAGTCCATCGGCCGCGCCTTCGACGGCGAGCGCGCCATACCCGGGGCCTTCTTCTTCCTCAACCTGTTCGCCCACGTCGCCATGCCGGTCGGCCTGGCGTTGATTTTCTGGATCCACGTCCAGCGCGTCGCGCGGCCCCAGCTGGTGCCGCCGCGCGGCCTGCTCCGGGCATCGCTCGCGCTGCTGGTGCTCCTGTCGCTGCTGCTGCCGGTGTCGCTCGCGCCGCCTGCTGACCCGTACCGGCTCCCGGGCCAGGCGCCCTACGACGTGTTCTTCGCCTTCTTCCTGCCGCTCACCCGGGGCCTGCCCGCATGGGGCGTCTGGGTCTCGGGGCTGGTCGTCACGGCGCTGGTCGCCGCGGTCCCGTGGATCATGCGCCCGCGCGCCGAGGTGCGGCCGCCGACCTCCACCGTGGACGAGCGCAGCTGCACCGGGTGCGAGCAGTGCTACGTGGACTGTCCCTACGAAGCCATCAGCATGGTCTCGCGCACCGACGGGCGGCCCTACCTGCTCGCCCAGGTGGATGCGTCGCTGTGCACCAGCTGCGGCATCTGCGCCGGGTCGTGCGCACCGATGGGTGTCGGGCCGCCCGGTCGCACCGGCAAGGACCAGCTGCGGCGCGTCACCGCGTTCGTGAAGGCGTATCCGCCCGACGGCCGCGACGTGGTCATCGTCACCTGCGCCAATGGTGGGGGCGGCATCGGGGCGCTCGAGCGCTTCGAGGAGGCGCCGGTGTACGCCGTCAACTGCGCCGGCAACCTGCATTCGTCGGTGGTCGAGTACTTCCTGCGCGCCGGCGTCGGCGGGGTACTGGTGGCGACCTGTCCGCCGCGCGACTGCTGGAACCGGGAAGGCCCGGTCTGGGCCGAGCAGCGGCTCTTCCACGATCGCGAGGCCGAGCTGCACCAGCGCGCGGACAAGTCACGGGTGCGCCTGGTGCACGTGGCCGAGGGGGAACGGCCGTTGATGGCCGCGGCCCTGGCGTCGTTCCGCGCCGAGGTACGCGCGCGCGAAGCGGCGGAAGGCGAGGCGAGCATCGTGATGGATATCGAGTGCCCGGTCGGCCCCGAATCGCAGGCCGCGATGCCTCCCGCGGAGCCAGTGTCGTGAACGCGGTCCGCGCGGTCCTCGGGGGACTGCTCGCCGTCGGTTTCACTGCGGCGATCGTGGCGCTGTCGCAGGTGCCGTACACCGCCTCGCCGGGCGAGGACGGCGAGCTGCGGATGGCGTGGCGCTGGCGTAGCCAGCGCGTCGAGCGCTGCCGGACGCGGACCCCCGAAGAGCTGGCGAAGCTGCCCGCCCATATGCGCGTGGCGACGTCGTGCGAGCGGCCGTTGCGTCCCTACCTGCTGCAGATCGAGGTGGACGATCAAGTCGCGCGGCGCGACTCGATTCGCGCCCGGGGAGCGGAGTCGGACCGGCCGTTGTCGGTCTTCGAGCGCCTGTCACTCGCGCCGGGTCGTCACGAGGTGAAGGTGACGTTCAGTCCCCTCGCGTTGCCGGGCGACTCGGCGGCGTCGCTGCCGGCGCCCCTGCAAGCGCGCGCCCACATCGTCGTGGCGCCGCGACAGGTCATCCTCGTCACCCTTGACGACGCGCAGCGCGCGCTGGTGCTCCGAACCTCGGCCGCCGGGCGGATCATCGAGCTGCGCGAATCAGGCGGGGAGCGGCAGGCTCCCGGGAAAGAACGCTGATAGCTCCGACCGGCTCCTGACGCCGGCTTCTGCGGATACTGGACTTCCCCACTTCCCCACTTCCCCACTTCCCCACCTGCCTCACCCTGAAGCCATCTGCTTTCCTCTGCCTCATCAGCTGGATCGCAGAGTTTCACGTCTGCCCCATTCCGGAGCTTACCGTCGCCGCGGGCGAGTGGAATGGGGAGCCTTACTGCCGAGTGCTCACCACGATGACCCCGTAGGCGCCATCCGGTCCATAGTAAATGCCCCCGTCGACGTCGTTCAGGATGCGGATCGACGCGATGATGTCGGTCGGGACCTGGCGCAGCTGGCCGAGATCCCGGGTGGGGATGCCGTCGAACACCAGCAGCGGCGGGACGCCGACGGCCAGCGCCGTCGTGATGCCGCGATCGCCCCGGCCGTTCCCCTGGGCGAGCATCATCGGGGCGCGCCGAAGGACCACGTCCCACGCAGTCCGGGAACCGCTGAGGCCGTCGGCGCTGAACTCGATATCGCGCGAATAGGCAGGCCGGGGATGGACCAGGCGCTGCGGGCTGGACGAAGCGCAAGCGGATAGCAGGACGACGGCAACCGTGATGAGCGCGTGGGGAACCGGAGGGGGATTCATCGCCTCAACTCACTTCGTACGCCACGGATATCGTGGCCGTCGGGCGACGGCAGAATCGATGCGCCCATGGGCGTCAGGAGGCGCACCGTACTCATACGCACATCGCGTGCCGATTGGCAGGTAGCTCTGGTGCGCTACTCCGTCAGGTCGGCGAGCTTCTTCAGGGTGCCCGCGTAATCCCCGGTGGCATCAGCCACCTTCATCGTCGCAATCGCGGTGAACGGCACGAACGGACATCCTTCGAACGTCGTCGCGAGCGGTTGGGCCGCCGCCGCGCGCGGGCCCACGCGCCGCACGTGGGCGATGACCTCCGCATTCCCCGTGGCTTCCGCCGCCAGCACCGCCGCGCGGCTCAGCGGTAGGCCCGCTTCCACCGCGATCGTCAGCGCCCGCAGCAGCCGGCCGAGGATGTAGCGCGGCTTGCTCAGCTGCCGGTGCACCGCGCGGAGGAGCAGCCCGCCCGCGGCGCCGAACCAGAGCCCGAGCGCCGCCGCCGTCAACGCGAGCCACGCCGCCGGGTGCCCGTCGACGAGCAGCCGCACGGGACCGATGACCGCCGCGAAGAGCGCCGTGAACATCGGGTATGACGCCGTCTTCAGGATCCGCAACGTCCGGCGGTCCTCGGCGGTGAAATAGCCGCCCAGGAGCGCGAGGACCTCCTCCAGCTTCCCGGTTTCCTTGCCCAGCGCGACGAGAGCGGTCTCGAAGGGGATCGGTGCGTGGGGCGAGGGCTCGGTAGGCCAGGGCAACCCGGCGCGCTCGCGCACGTGCCACATGCGATAGTACGCGGCCTTGTCGCGCGCCGCGCGGACGGTGCGCAGCGCGCCGGCGACGTTCATCCGCGGATGCCGAGCTCCGCGCGCAGGGCGGTCAGGCGCCGCGAGATTTCCCCGGGCGGCATGCCGCCGAGGTCGGGCGGCAGCAGCGCGCGCGACGTGCACTCGGCCGCGGCGAGCAGGCGCTGGTACTCGATCTCCAGCGGATAGGAGGGCGGCTGGAAGTCACGGATCAGCTCGGCGAGCAGCGCCGCGCTGACTTCCGGCACGCCGGTCGTGGCGATGCGCCGGCCCGCGCGGACCAGGATGGCCTCGATGTCGGCCGCGCTCATCGGGTGCGCGACCTCGGTGAACAGCGCCTCGGGGTCGGCGTCGGCCGCGATCGGGACCTTGAGCCGCGCGCGCAGGCTCCGGAACACCGTCGCGCGCTCGGCGGGCGTCGCCGGCGGGAAGAGGGCGATGTGCTCCTCGGCGCGGCCCTGCCGCTTGAGGTCCACGGGCACCAGGTCGGGCCGGCTCGTCATCAGGAACCAGAGCACCCGGCCGCGGCGGCTGGTGTCGCCCATGAACTCGGCCAGCTTCGCGAAGACGCGCTCGCTCACGCCCGAGTCCTGGCCGCCCATGTCGCGGCTGCCTAACGCGGCGTCGGCCTCGTCGATCATCACCGCCACCGGCCCGATGGAGTCGAGGATCGCGAGGATCCGCTCGAGGTTGGCTTCGGTCTGGCCCTGCCACATGGAGCGGAAGTTCTTCAGCGCCACGACCGGCACGCCGATCTCGGCCGCGAAGCAGGTCACCAGGAAGCTCTTGCCCGTGCCCACGGGGCCGCAGATGAGGAACCCCATCGGCGTCACGTCGAGCCGCCCGGCGCGCAGCGCGGCCGAGGCTTCGCGGAGCAGGGCCTTGGCGGCGTCGTGGCCCGCGACCGCCTCGAGGCCGACGCGCGATGTCACGAAGGAGAGCAGCCCGCCGCTCGATTCCTCGAGCAGGCGCCGCTTGGCGCGGGTCAGGGCGTCGGGATCGAGCGGCGCGCCGCTGGCGTCGGCCTCGGCGAGCAGGCTTTCGAGATGCAGGCGCGTGAGGCCCGCGGTGAGCACCGCCGCCGCGCGCGGATCCACGCGGCTGAAGGTGTCGGGCGTCGCGCCCCGGCCGGTGAGGTAGCGATAGCGCTCTTCCTCGTCAGGCACCGGGACGCGGAGCTCGAGCGTGCGCGCGTCGCCCCGCAGCGCGGGGTTGAGCTGCGACGCGGTCTCGGCCAGCAGGCAGAAGGTCACGTCGCGCGCCAGGAAGAACGGGTCGGACGCCCAGCGCCGCAGGGTGACGATGGCGCCGCGGTCTTCGACGGGGAGCTGGCCCGGTTCGCCCGCGGGCGCCACCGTCTCGGCATAGTCGATGACGACGAGGGCCGAATACTGCCGGCGCTCCTCGAGCTGGTTGCGCAGGAAACTCTCGATCAACTGGAGCGCGCGGTCCGGATCGCGCGGATGGCTCTGCGCGAAGGTGGTCCCGTGCATGCGATCGTAGGCCTTGAGGGACGCCCCGAAGTCGTCCTGCGCGCCGGTGTCGGCGATGCGGATGCCCGCGCCGCGGTCATAGAAGATGATCGCCGCGCGCGACGCGAAGGCCACGCGCGCGAGGTACTCGCCGATGGCCCCGTGGGTGCGGCCGTCGAGCGGGTGGAGGTCCCGGACGCCGGGTCCGGTGAGGATGAAGGTATTGACACTGCGCTGGCGTAGCCGCTGCTGGAGGTCCCGGGCCCAGGCGGGGGCGGGTGCGGCACTGGGGTCGTCGCGGCGGGTCGCGCCGAACAGCGCCACTACCCTCGGGCCTTGAGCAGGCTGCGGACCGCCTCGGTCGCCAGCGGCGGCGAGAAGAGATAGCCCTGCACCCGCTCACAGCCTAACGAACGCAGGATGGCCAGCTGCTCCGGGCGCTCGACGCCCTCGGCGACCACGTCCATGTCCAGGCCGCGCGCCAGGTTGATGATGGTGCGCACGATCTCGGAGTTCTCGCCCGCCTCGCCGATGTTGGCGATGAAGCTGCGGTCGATCTTGAGCGCGTCGATCTCGAACCGGTGCAGGTAGCTCAGCGACGAATAACCGGTGCCGAAGTCGTCGAGGTCCACCTTCACGCCCAGGGCGCGCAGCCGCGCCAGCGCGTCGGCCGCGTTGGTGGGGTTGTCGATGATGGCGCTCTCGGTGATCTCGAGGCGCAGCGACGACGGCGCCAAATCCCACGCCGTCAGCACCCGCGACACCTGCTCGACCAGGTCCGGCTGGCGGAACTGCTTGGCCGACAGGTTCACGCTCATCGTCAGCGTGTGCAGCGGATACTGGACCTGCCACTCGCGCAGCTGCCGGCACGCCTCGCGCAGTACGTGGCGGCCGATCAGCACGATGAGGCCCGTCTCCTCGGCGGCGGAGACGAATTCCTCCGGCAGCACGGTGCCGCGCTGCGGGTGCTGCCAGCGCACCAGCGCCTCGAACCCGGTGACGGTGCCGTCGAGCAGCGAGTAGATCGGCTGGTAGTGGATCCGGAACTCTTCCCGGTCGAGCGCGCGGCGCAGGTCGGTCTCGAGCTGGAGCTGCGACACGGCGCGCGCGTGCATCTCCGAGTCGAAGACCTCGTAGCGTTGCTTCCCGAGGGCCTTGGCCCGGTACATCGCGATGTCGGCGTCGCGCAGCAGCTCTTCCGGCTTGTCGTAACCGCTGCGCGAGAGGGCGATGCCGATGCTCGCGCTGGTGAAGACTTCCTGGCCGCTCAGGTTGAAGGGCAGGTTGAGGTCGCGCTGGATGCGGTCGGCGATGCGGGTGGCGTCACTGACGTCGACGATGTCGTCGAGGAGCACCGTGAACTCGTCGCCGCCCAGGCGCGCCACGGTGTCGCCGGGCCGGAGGCAGCGCTCCAGCCGCCGCGCGATGGCGATCAACAGGTGGTCGCCGATGAGGTGGCCCAGCGAGTCGTTCACCACCTTGAAGCGGTCGACGTCGAGAAAGAGCAGCGCGAAGGCGTAGTCGTCGCGCCGCTTGGCGCGGCCGATCGAGCGGGCCAGCAGGTCGGTGAAGAGCGCCCGGTTGGGAAGGTTGGTGAGCGCGTCGTGGAAGGCGTCGTGCACCAGCCGCATTTCGGCCGACTTGCGCGCCGTCACGTCACGGAAGCTCCAGACCCGGCCCATCACCACGCCTTCGAGCCGCTGCGGGATCGAGTAGCGCTCGAACACCCGGCCGTCGCGGAACTCGATCTCGTCGTAGCTCTCGATCTCGGGGTTGCTCTCCAGCTCGCGCACCCGGCGCACCGTCGCCTCGCCGTCACGCAGCTGCTCGGCCATCAGCCCGAGGAGGCGGTCCTGGTCGCTCGCCGTCACCACGTCCTCGGGCAGCCGCCACATCTCGAGGAACTTGCGGTTGCAGGTCTCGATGCGGCCGCCGTCGTCCACGACGAGGATGCCGTCCGCGGTGGATTCGAGCGTGGTCGACAGCAGCGACAGGGTGCGCGAGAGCTGCGCGGCCGAGCGCTTCAGGTCGGTGACGTCGTGATAGATACCCTGCGTCGCGGGCCGCCCGTGCCACAGGATGCTCGCCACGCTGCAGACCAGCTCGATGGTGCGGCCGTCCTTCGTCAGGCCCTCGAGGTCGAACCGCGACGGCACCGGCTCACCGAGGGCGAGATGGCGCACCCGCCCGTGCACCAGCGCGTGGCTGGACGGCGAGATCACCCGGAAGAAATCGAAGCCGGGGTCGATCACGTCGGCCTGGGTCCAGCCGAACAGCCGCTCCCACGCCGGATTCAGGAGGACGAAGCGGTCGTCCTGGAGCACGTAGATCGCCTCGGCCGACTGCTCGATCAGCGCCCGGAAATTCGCTTCCGATTCTTCGCGGGCCCGCTCGGCGGTCTTGCGGTCAGTGATGTCCACCAGGACGCCGTGAAAGACCACGTCTTCATTGCCGGCCTCGCGCACCGCGCTGCACGAGTCGATGACCGTCCGCCGCGTGCCGTCGCGGCGGCGGATCTCGATCTCGAATTCGCGCACGGCGCCCTCGCGGCGCAGCAGGTCGAGCTCGCGCACCCGCTGCTCCGGGTCCACGAAGACGTCGAAGGCGTTGAGCTCCTTGAGCTCCGACAGTGAGCCCACGCCGACCATCTCGAGAAAGGCGAGGTTGGCGTCGAGGATTTCGCCCTGGAGGTTGGTGACATACACCCCCTCGCGCAGGTTCCCGACCAGGGCCCGCAGCGTCTCCGGATCGGCCAGGCTGCTGAGGCGCCCCCGCGCCCCGGGCGCACCAATCCGCCCCGCAATCGCGGGATCGCTGGATTCCAGTGCCGGGTTGCCCGGCGGACGAGGGGAAGCCATGCGGGAATCTAGGTACGGCGCGGACAGCCGGTTAGGGGGAGGGGGGAAGGGGGAAGGGGGAAGGGGAGATGTCAGGATCAGGATCAGGATTCCCCCTTCCCCCTTCCCCCTTCCCCCTTTGTTATTCTTCGCCGTGCCTCGACTTCTCGGCAGCATCGCGCTCCTCATGATCGCCGCCTTCATGATGATCGGCTTCATGGCCGGCGGGGCGAGTGAGCACAGCGTCGGCATCCGGGTGTTCGCGTTCGCGATCACGGTGCTCCTGCCCGGCGCCGGGGGCGTCAACCTGCTCCGGCAGCATCTGCGGGAGCGTGGCGCGCCCGCCCTGCCCGGAGCGGGGCGCGGCGACCGCCAGAACCCCGACTCGGAAGTCCTCCGCCTGGCCGAGCGCCTGGGCGGCCGCGTGACGGTCGTCGAGGTGGTCGCCGAAACGGGGATCGGGGCGGACGCCGCCGAGGAAACGTTAGGCGGCCTGGTCGCCCGGGGCATGGCCGAGCCCGAGGTCACCGACGGCGGCCTGGTGGTGTACCGCTTTCCGGATATCGAGCAGCTCAAGGACAAGGGCTCGAGTCATGGCGTCCTCGAGGAGTAACCGCGCCAGATGAAAGGCGTCCGCTCCTTCCTGTCGGCGCGCTTCGCGCGCGAGTACCTCGGCCTGCATCTCACCGTCGGATTCCTGGTCGCGGTGGCGGCGATCTGGCTCTTCGCCGCGATCACCGAGGACGTGGTGCGGGTCGAGGCGCTTACGGCATTCGACCGGTCGGTCCACGACGCCATCCGCGCGCACGCCTCGATCCTCGGCTACGCCACCTTCGGCGCGATCACCCAGCTCGGCTCGCCCGTCGTGGTCGGCATCTTCGGGCTGCTCGGCGCCGCGGTCTTCGCGACGCAGCGGCGCTGGCTGGTCCTGCTGGTCTGGGCCGCGGCCTTCGCCGGCGGCGCGGTCCTCGATGCCGCGCTCAAGCTCATGGTGCACCGGCCCCGACCGCTCTTCGCGTCCGATTTCCTGGTCCGCGACAGCTTCAGTTTTCCGAGTGGCCACTCGATGATGTCGATGGTCTGCTACGGGATGATCGCCTATGCGCTGGTGGTGATGCGCTGGACGGGCGGGCTCCAGCGGGCGCTGACCATCGCGGCCGCGGTCATCGTGATCCTGCTGGTGGGCGGGAGCCGTATCTATCTCGGCGTGCACTACTTCAGTGACGTGGTCGCGGGATTCATCGCGGGCATTGTCTGGCTGTCGGTCTGCATCTCGGCGCTGGAATTGCTGCGGAGAAGGAAGCTGCCTCAGGTCACGCCGGGACCCACCCCGCCGCCGAGTGCGTGAACACCGACGTATCGGTCAGCGCAAACCGCAGCGCCGACGGTTGCCAGGCGTGCGACTCGATGGCGATCCGGGGCCGCTCCACGCGAATGAGATTGAACGAGTTCTCCTCGCCGCGACCGCGCGTCGACGTCGCCGTTCCGGCCTGGACGGCGAGGGCCGAGTAGCCGGGAATCTGGTAGCGCGCGGTATTGCCATGATGGGTCAGGTGCAGGTGGCCGGCGAGGAAGAGATCCACGCCACACGTCGCGAACATCGCCATCGCCACGCGGGCGCGCCCGACGATGTCGGACTCCTTCGCCCCCTCGGGGATGTCGAAGGGATGATGCGTCACCACGATGCGCGTCTGGCTGCCGGCCAGCCGGCCGAAGTCGTAGCAAATCTCGCTCAACTGCCTTTCGTTCACCCGGCCGCCCTTGTGCACGAAGGAGCGCGTGGTGTTGAGGCCGAGCACGGCGATCTCGTCGTCCACGAACGACGGGGCCAGGTCGTCGGTGATGTAGCGCCGGTACCTGGCCAGCGGCTGCGCCACGCGCGCCACGACGTTGAACAGCGGGACGTCGTGGTTGCCGGGCACGACGATCTGGGGGTGCGGCAGCGAGTCGAGAAAGGCGCGCGCCTCCTTGAACTGCGCGGTGCGGGCGCGCTGGGTCAGATCCCCGGAGATGGCGACCAGGTCGGGATGCACCGCTTCGACCGCGGCGCGCAGCGGCGCCAGCGTAGGCATGTGGACGCGCCCGAAGTGCAGGTCCGAGAGGTGGACGATGGTGCGCACTGTCAGGTCGCCGCGGGTGCGGGCGCGGGGACCGGCTCCGGAACCGCGACGCGCAGCGCGCCCTTCCGGATCCGGTACGCGAGCGGGGGAGCCAGCTTCGTCACCTCGCCGTCGAGCGAGACATGCAGGTGCTCGAGCGACGACTCGATGCGGAAGGCGTCGGTGTAGAACGCGTCGAAGTCGTCGCGGTTGTACGCCCGGCCCAGCAGCGCGAGCATCGAGAACCAGATGAGGTCCCACCGCCCGCGGGGCTGCGGGATGTACAGGCACAACTCACCGGCGTCCAGCGCGTCGCGCTTGCCGGCTCGCAGGCCTTCCATCTCGTAGCGGTTGTTGCCCACGAACACGATCGGTGTCCGGCGGATCAGCTCCTGGCCATCGATGCGGATCCGGATGGTCAGGCGGCGGTAGCGCGCCAGGGCGCGGGTCGCGGCCCAGGCGAAGGCGGGCCACTTGGAGGCGCCCTGGCGCTGGCGGTATTCGCGCAGCACCACCGTCGCCGGATACAGCCCGAGCCCGGAGTTGTTGACGAAGACGTGCCCGTTCACTTCGGCCACGTCGACGCGGGCCACGTGTCCCGCGGCCAGTACCAGGGTCGCATCCGCCAGCTCGGGCGGGATGCCGAGGTCCTTCGCGAAATGGTTGAGGGTGCCGAGTGGGAGGAGCCCGAGGACCGTGTCGGTGCCCGCGATCGCCGAGACCACGGTGTTGATCGTGCCGTCGCCGCCGCCGGCGATGATCATGCCCGCCCCGCGCCGGGCCGCGGCCGCCGCCAGCTCGGCGACGTCGGTCCCCTCATCGGTGAAGACGACCTCGGCATTCGCGAACTGCCCGGTGATCAGGGCCGTGAGCGCGTCGCGGTCCTTCGCCTCGACGGCGCCGCCGGCCTTCCCGTTGATGATCGCCAGGACGCGGCCCTTCACCGGCCCGGTTTCGCCACGCGCGGGCGGCGCTTCTTGTGGGTGGCCGGCTTTTCGTGGCGCGCCTCGGTATCGGCCTCGCTCACCGGGCGGCCCGCGCGCCGCGGCGCGGGCTCCGGCGGGGCCTCGCCGACCCGCGAGCCGTGGCGATAGGTGTAAACCCACGTGAACTCGGCGCCGAGGAGGAAGATCTGGGCCGAGTAGTAGATCCAGATGAGGAGGATCACCAGCGAGCCCGCCGCGCCGAATCCCGAGGCGATGTTCACCCGGCCGAGGTACAGGCCGATCAGGAACTTGCCGATCTCGAAGAGCAGCGCCGTGACGCCCGCGCCGACCCACACGTCCTTCCACAGGATCTCGGCGCGCGGCATGAACTTGTAGATCATCGCGAAGGCGCCCATCAGGATGGCCACGCTCAGGATCGAGTTCACCACGTTCACCACCGTGTCCCACCCGGCGAAGTGGGCGCCCCACCAGCTGCCGGCCGCGTTGAGGACCGCCGACACCACCAGCGAGACCACCAGCAGGAAGCCGATGCCCAGGATCATCCCGAACGAGAGGATGCGGGTGCGGACCAGGTGCACGATGCCGGACGCCTTGGGCGGCGCCGGCAGGCGCCAGATCTTGTTGAGGTCGGCATACAGCTCGGCGAACACGCTGGTCGCGCCGAGCAGCAGCACGAAGGTGCCGACGATGGCCGTGAGGGCGTTGCTGGCCGGGTTGCCGGCGCCGGCCAGCAGGTCCTCGATCGTCTTCGCGCCGGACTCGCCCAGCAGGCCTCGCAGCTGCGCCATGATCTGGCCCTGCGCGACGTCGTGGCCGAAGATGAGCGACGCGATGCTGATGACCATCAGCAGCAGCGGTGCGATGGAAAAGAGCGTGTAGTAGGCGAGTGCGGCGCCCATACTCGCGGCGTCGTCGTTGTTCCAGGCGGACGCCGCTTTCTTCAGCAGCGTGAGTGCGTCCTTCACCGTCATGCGTGTCTCCTGCCCGTCAGTCGCGGGTGATGGTGGTACACCGGAACGGTGCGGCCGTTCTGGCAGGATGCGCGGGAACAACGCGGACGTCGCGCTTGCGGAATGGACTGCGCGGGGCGAAATTTTTGTCCGCGCGCCGCTAGCTCAATTGGCAGAGCAATTGACTCTTAATCAATAGGTTCTTGGTTCGATTCCAAGGCGGCGCATGCCGGAGCGCAAAGCGACCTCGAGTCTTCGAGGTCGCTTTTTTCTTTGTCCCCCGGCTCGCGTCACTCGGCGAGAAATTCCCCCAGCCACGCCAGTCCCGGAATCTCGTCGCTCAGCGCCTTGAGCATCGCCATGATCGGGATCGCCATGAACGCCCCCGGCACGCCCCACAGGAACCACCAGAACACCACCCCGATCAGCACCGCGACTGAGTTCAGCTTGAGCCGTTTTCCAAAGAGCAGCGGCGTGACGATGTTGTTCTGGAGTGCGCTGATCGCCAGGTATGCCAGCGGCACCAGCGCCGCCTGGCCGAGGCCCGGAAACACGGTGAGCGCCGTCAGCGAGAGCAGCGCGATCATCACCGCGCCGCCGAGGTAGGGAATCAACTCCGCGGCCAGCGTCAGCAGGCCCCAGATGAGCGGATCGGGCATCCCCAGCGCCCACATCGCGAGCCCCACCGCCACGCCCTGCCCAGCCGCGATCGCGACCGTCAGGAACAGGTAGCGCGCCGCCACCTCTTCGGCGAACTCCAGTACCTCGATCGCGCTGCGCTTGTCCGCCCGCGCGGGCAACACCTTCAGCAGCTTGCGCAGAAAGAGATCGCCGCTGGAAAGCAGCAGGTAGAGCAGCAGGATGATCTCGGCCAGCGCGCCGAGGATGAGCACGCTGGTACCCAGCGCCTTGGAGAGGATCGGCGGAACGGGCGCCGATCCCGCGGGCGCCGCCGCGGGCGCCGGCTTGGGCGCCCGGCCGGCACGGGTCGTCGAATCCGCGGTGGAATCGCCGCTCGCCGCATGGGCGAGGCGCTCCATCGGCCCGCGAATGCTGCTCAGCTTCGCCTTGGCCGCATTAATGCTGGCCGGTGCCTTGGCCGCGAAGTCCTGCACCGGCCCGGCGAGTGCCCATCCCGCCCCGGCGAGCGCGAGAAGCGCCGCGAGCAGAACGATCAGCGCCCCCAGCGGCGTCGGGACCTTGAGCGACTCGAGCAGGCGCACCGGACGGCGCAGGAGGGCGTGAAAGAGGAGCGCCAGGGCGATCGGAACGAAAAACTGGCGCCCGACGTGCAACGCGAACGCGGCCAGGATCACCGCGATGACAACCGATGCCTTACCGGGCCGGCTCACCCAGGTGCGTTGAGTTCCTGCAGTAGTCACCTCGGCTCATACCCGGCCCTGCGGTCGTTGTCCCCCGCCATGTTGGGCGGCGACCTCCCGGCCTGCCGCCCGACGCGCGCGGGTGGGTGTGACTTCAGCTGGAGGCGGTGCTGCGGGCGATCAATGCCGGGCGGTGAGCGCCGTCAGCTGGTGACGTGGCGCATCATCACCGTCGCGGTCTCGGGGCACGCCGATGTGAACTCGACCGACGCGCGGACCGCGGCGGGAACGGTGTCGCGCGCGACCTTCTCGAATGCGAACCGGGGGAAATAGTCCTCGGCGGTCGTCGTCAGGAGATAGATCGCCTTCACGCCCCGCGCGGCGGCGTCGGCCAGCAGCCGCTCGACCAGCATCCGCCCCACGCCGCTGCCGCGGCGCGATGCGTCCACCGCCGCCGATCGCAGCAGGCCGAATTCCGCATGTCGCTCCAGGCCGATGACGCCCACGAGCGCGCCACTATCGTCGGCCACCAGGAAACCGTCGAGGGGCGCGGCGAGACCCGCCGTCGGGAGACGGTGAGCCTCGAGCAGCGCCATCACGGCGGGCAGGTCCGCGGCGGTTGCGGGACGGAGTGTCATCATGGGCTCCTCAGGTGCAGCAGGCCGGGCCGCAGCAGGCCTTCTCGGCTCCGACGGACACCGCGGCGATTGGTTTCCGCGCCCGGACGAAGGCGCCCATGACCCGTCCATCAAGCTGCGGTGCGATGGCCGCGACGTCGAGTCCCGCGCCCTCGAGGAAGGCCTTCGCGTCTTCAACGCGGTAGATGCGCGTCGGCTCGAGCGCCGCGTCCTCAAAACCCGTGTCCCCGAGCAGCCGCAGGAATTCCTGCTCTTCCAGCGCGCCGGCGACACAGCCGACCCACAGCTCCATCGAGCGGCGCAGCTCGGGTGGGACTTCTCCGCGCACCACCACGTCCGACACCGCAAACCGTCCCCCCGGCTTCAGCACCCGGAACGCCTCGGCGAGGACGCGGCGCTTGTCGGCGGCGAGATTGATGACGCAGTTCGAGATGATCACGTCGACCGACGCATCGGGCAGCGGGATGTGCTCGATGTCGCCCTTCAGGAACTCGACGTTGGTGGCGCCGGCCTTCTGCTGGTTGGCGCGCGCCAGCGAGAGCATCGCGTCGGTCATGTCGAGGCCGTAGACCTTGCCAGTGGGACCGACGCGCCGCGCCGACAGCAGCACGTCGATGCCGCCGCCGCTGCCGAGGTCGAGCACGACGTCGCCCTCGTTCAGCGTCGCCAGGGCGGTGGGATTGCCGCAGCCAAGGGAGATCAGCAGCGCTTCCTCGGGAAGGCCGCGGGTCTCGTCGCCGTACAGGTTCGAGGTGATGGGGTCGGAGGTGCCGCAGCCATTCGCGCCGCAGCAGGACTTGGCGCCTCCCGCCGCGACCGCGCGGGCCGCTTCGCCGTACTTCTCCCGCACGATGCTCTTGATGTCGGTGTCCACTGGCGCTCCTTGTATCAATGAAGATTGATTAATGATTCCCAAAAAAAGGGTTGCGATCAGGCGCAGCAGACCGGCTTCCAGTCGCCGGTGCTGGTGCGCCTGCGCAGGGCGCAGACAAAGTCCTCGACCTCGGCCAGCGCCTCGGTATTGATCGTGTAATAGGACCAGCGGCCTTCCCGGCGGTCGGTCACCAGGCCCGCGTCCTTGAGGACCTTGAGATGGAAGGAGAGGAGCGACTGGCCGGCGTCAAGCGCGTCGATCAGATCGCAGACGCACCGTTCGCCGCTGCGCAGCCGGTCGAGAATGCGCAGGCGGTGCGGGTCGGAGAGCGCCTTGAAGCGGCGCATGAGTTCGTCGGTGTGAGGGCTGGTAACCGGGGTCATGCGTGCAATATATCAACCAACGTTGTTGTGTCTAGTCCCCGTTTCGACGCTTCGACGTTTCGACGCTTCGACGCTTCGACGCTTCGACGTTTCGACGCTTTGACGTCAGCGCACGATGATAGAAATCTCGTGCGATCTGCCGGAGGCCCCGATCGCGCGGATCTCATGGGCGCCCGGCCGCAGCTGCCACTGGGTCGTGGCCGTTGGCCGGCCGTCTATCAGCCACCGCACCGGTTCGTCGACGGGAGCGCCGACGGCGCGCAGGGAAACGGTGGCGTATTGCGGATCGCCACCCGGAGGGATCTGGTAGCGGTCGCCATCCTGCGGCGACACGATCCGGAATTCGCGCGACACCGCGGCCAGGGCTGCGCCGCGCCCGTGCAGGTCCAGCGATGCCGCCCGCTCGCTGGTGCCGCTGTTGGCGACCCAATCCGCATACTGAGCCGGCCAGGCTACCCCGCCGCGGCGATGCCAGTCGCACCCGCCCAGCGGCGCGGCGCCAGGCAGCTCCCACTCCTCGACCCCGGGACAGTCGGCTCCCGCGCGCAGGCCCGAGAGCCGGCAGATCGTGACGCGGACCGCCCCCACCGACGCCGGCGAGGGCAGCGTGCCCGGGTCGTAGTGGCGCGCGACATCCACCAGCGCGTGGTGCAGCAGCGGCCCCGCGCCCGTGACGCCGCTGACCTGCTGCATCGGCCGGCCGCTGAAGTTGCCGGCCCAGACCGCCACCGTGAATCCGCCGGTCACGCCGACCGCCCAGTTGTCGGTGAAGTGATGGCTGGTGCCCGTCTTCACCGCGGCGGGAAACTCAAAGTCGAAGGGGGTGTCGAGCCCGAAGCCGGGCGCGCGCGCCACCGGATCGCTCAGGATGTCGAGCAGCAGCGCCGCCGCGGGTGCGGACACGACGCGCACGCCGTCGTCGCCACCGTCGCGGTCTCCCGGCGCGGCCGCGTTCCAGCGCCACGGCCGCCATACCCCGCCGCGCGCCAGCACGCGATAGGCGTTGGCGAGCTCCAGCAACGTGACGTCGCCGTTGCCTAACGCGAGTCCCATGCCGTAGTGGTCGGCCCCCTCGGTGAGGGAGGCAAATCCCGCGGCGTGCAGCACGCGCAGGAGCGCCGGCGCGCCGAGGCGGCTGGTGAGCTCTACCGCCGGCACGTTGAAGGAGCTGGCGAGGGCCTCGCGCATCCGCACCGGGCCGTGAAAGCGGCGATCGTAATTGCGCGGCTGATAGGGGCCCGTGGCCGTCTGGTAGGTGCGCGGAATGTCCGGCAGCACGCTCGCCGCCGAGTAGCCGCGGTCGAAGGCGAGGCCGTAGAGGAACGGCTTGAGTGCCGACCCCGGCTGGCGCGGCGAGATCACCATGTCCACCTGGCCCGCCGAATCGGCCCAGAAATCCGGCGAGCCCACCCACGCCAGGACTTCTCCCGTGCGATTGTCGAGCACCACCGCGGCGGCCTGCGCCACTCCGCGCTCGCGCAGCAGCGACACGGTGGTGCGCACTTCGCCTTCGAGTTCGGACTGGAGCCCGAGGTCGAGCGACGTGCGCCACCGCCCGGCGAGGACGGCGCCGGAGTCCTCCGCCAGCTCCAGGATGTGACTCGTGAAATGCGGCGCGAGAAAGCCGCCGCGTGCGCGCGCCGGCGCGACCGGCTCGCGCGCCGCGCGCCCGGCGTCGGCGGGCGATGCGTAGTTCACGGCCACCATCCGGCGCAGCACACCGGCACGGCGGGCGCGGGCTCGCGCCGGATTGGCGAAGGGATTGTCGGCTGCCGGCGACTGCGCCAGGCCGGCGAGCAGCGCCGACTGGCCCAGCGACAGCCGCGCCGCGGACCCATTGAAGTACAGGGCCGCCGCCGCTTCGACGCCGACGGTGCCCTGGCCCAGCGGCACGCGATTCAGGTACTGCTCCAGGATCTGCTGCTTGGTGAGATGCGCCTCGATGCGCAGCGCCCACGCCGCCTGTGCCACCTTGCCGATCCAGCCGCGCGAGGTCGGGCGCACCAGCCGCGCGAGCTGCATCGTGATGGTGGACGCGCCCGAGGCCACGCCGCTGCGCCGGTCGCGCAGCAGCGCCCGGCCGATGGCGCGCGGATCGATGCCGTGATGCGTGAAGAAGCGGCGATCCTCGACGGCCACGAAGGCCTGGATCAGCTGCGGCTCGGCCTCGGCGAGCGGAAGCCAGCGGGTAAGGCTGCCGTCGGACGCGCGCGTGCTGCGCAGCGGCAGGCCATGGCGGTCTTCGATCGTCAGGCTCTGCGCCGCCGCCGCCGCGAGGGTGCGCGCGGGCAGTGGCCAGGCGATCCATCCGGCGAACGCCGCCAGCGGCGCGAACACCGCCGCGGCGACGGTGCGACGGACGAATCTCACGGCGTGGGCGTCACGGTGAAAGTCCCGCCGTCACTGCGTCCCTGGACCGACGGGTTGTACATCTCCTCGGCGTGCGCCGGCGGGCGGATGAAGACGCCCGGCGTGGTCGCGCGCGCGACGTAGGTCGCGGTGTAGGTGCCGGGCCAGAGATAGGTCGCGACGTACGCGACGCGATCGTCGCGCAGCTCGCGATGGTCGAAGGGCGACCACCAGCCCGAATCCCAGCTGCCGAAATACCAGTTGTATGGATACGGCCCGGCTTCGCCGTCGGCCTGCCCGTCGTCCTCCGGGTTGCGCGGGTGCGCCGCGGGGCCGGGCAGCGCGCCACTGGTGCGCAGGCTCAGGTCCACCGCCTCGAGGCCCGCGGGGAGGGGATCGGTCAGGGCCAGGAACCGCCGCTCCGCGGTGAAGCGGACGCGCAGCCGCACGCGCACCAGCGAGCCTTCGACCGCGCTCTGGATCGGCCGGCCGGTATTGTAGTCCTCGTACCAGCGCTCGACCTGGATGCCCTGCTGGTCCGGCGTGACGGGACGCTGGAG
>JAYTEN010000052.1:0-16428 GCA_043735145.1 Gemmatimonadota bacterium
TGGTGCCCAGGACGCCGGTGGCGTGGGAGTCGTCCATGACGACGACGGCGTCGTACTGCCGCGCGAGCTCGAGAATCCCGGGAAGCTTCGCGATGTCGCCTTCCATCGAGAAGATGCCGTCGGTGACGATCAGCCGCGTGCGCGCGCCTTTCGCCGCTTCGAGCCGCGCCTTGAGATCGTCCAGGTCGGAGTGCTGGTAGACCGCCGTCTGGCACCTGGTGATGACCTTGGCCAGCCGGATGCCGTCGATGATCGAGGCGTGGTTGAGCTGGTCGCTGATGACGACGTCGTTCTCGCCCAGGATGGTCGAGAAGAGTCCCTCGTTTGCGTTCCAGCAGCTCACGTAGCTGAGCGACGCCTCGGTGCCCACCAGCTTCGCCAGCGCCTTCTCGAGCCGGCGATGCACGGTGAAGGTTCCGCAGATGAAGCGGACCGATCCGGTCCCGGCGCCCCAGCGGTCCAGTCCCTCGCGCCCCGCCTCGACCACCGAGGCGGTGTGGCACAGGCCGAGGTAGTTGTTCGACGAGAGGACGATGACCTCGCCGCGGCCTTCCATCTGCACCACCGGCCCCTGCGGCGAGTCGATGTAGTTGAGGCGCTTGTAGACGCCGTCGGTCTTGAACCCGGCGATCTCGCCCTGGAGACGGCCTTCGAGCGCGGTATTCATCAGTTCACGATCCGATGTCGAGGATGACCTTGCCGGCGTCGCCGCTCTTGATGGCGGCGAGCGCGTCGTCGATGCGCTCCAGCGGGAAGCGGTGGGTGATCACCGGCCGCGGGTCGAAGATCCCGGAGCGCAGGTAGCGCTGCATCTGGTTCCAGGTCTCGTACATCTTGCGGCCGATGACACCGTAGATGGTGATGCCCTTGAAGATGATCTCGGTGGCGAAGTTGACCGGCACCTCGCCCGAGGGAATGCCGAGCAGCTGGACCCGGCCGCCGTAGCGCACGCACTGGAAGGCGGTGTGCAGCGCGGAGGGCGCGCCGGACATCTCGCACACCACGTCGGCGCCGTTTCCCTCCGACAGCTCGAGCACCACCTTCTCGACTTCCGGCCCCGGCTGGAGGGCGCGCGTCGCGCCCATCTTTTCCGCCAGCGCGAGCCGCCTGGGGTTCACGTCCACCGCGACCACCGCCCGCGCGCCCGCGGCGCGCGCGATGCCGACGGCGAAGCAGCCGATCGGCCCGCAGCCCAGCACCAGCACGACGCTGCCCGGAATCTCGGCCGTGAGCACGGTGTGGAAGGCGTTGCCCATCGGGTCCATGATGGCGCCGATCTCCGGCGGAATGCCGTCGAGGCGCATCACGTTGGTCGCGGGCATGGCGATGAATTCGGCGAAGGCGCCGGCGCGGTCCACGCCGATGATCTTCGTTTTCTGGCAGATGTGGCCGTTGCCGGTGCGGCACTGGAGGCAGTGCCCGCAGACGATGTGCCCCTCGGCGGTGACGAGTTGCCCGGGCTCGAAGTCGCCCTGCACGGCGGCGCCGACTTCGACGATCTCACCCGCGAATTCGTGGCCGAGCACCAGCGGCGGCTTCACGCGGCCCTGCGCCCACGCATCCCACTCGGCGATGTGCAGGTCGGTGCCGCAGACGCCGGCGTTCTTCACCTTGATGAGGACGTCGGCGGGACCGCAGACCGGCTTGGGGACGTCCTGCACCACGAGGCCGGGACCGGCCTTTGGCTTGACGATGGCTTTCATCTGGAGACCGGGAATCGGGAATGGGGAACCGGGAATCGCATCAATCGGGAAGCTCGACGCGCACCGCGCAGATCTTGAACTCGGGAATCTTCGCGTAGGGATCGAGCGCCGGATTGGTCAGCAGGTTGGCGGCGGCTTCACGGAAGTGGAACGGGACGAAGATCTGGCGGCGCCTCACGCGGTCGGACACGCGCACGGCGATGAGCATCGAGTTTCGGCGTGACACCAGGCGCACCTGGTCGCCGTCCTTCACGCCCAGCTCCTCGGCGTCGCCGGGATTCAGCTCCACCGTGGGCACCGGCTCGCGCGCGTCGAGTCCGCGCGAGCGGCGGGTCATGGTGCCGGTGTGCCAGTGGTAGAGCTGGCGGCCGGTGTTCATGAGCCAGGGATACTCCTCGCTCGGCAGCTCGGCGGGCGGGAGGTATTCCACCGGGACGAATTTCCCCCGGCCGTCGGCCGTCGGGAACGCGTCGCGGAAGAGGAAGTCGGTCCCCATGCTCTCGGCATCGGGCACCGGATACTGGAGCCCCGCGAAATCCAGGCGGTCGAGCGTGACGCCGGCCCACGACGGCGTGACCTTCGCGATCTCGCGCATCACTTCGGCCGCGTCGGCGAAGGGCGCCGGCATGCCGACGCGATTCGACAGCTCGATCAGCACGTCCAGGTCGCGGCGCGCGTTCCCGGGCGGCGGCGTGGCCGCGCGCACCCGCTGGATGCGCCGCTCGGTGTTCACGAACGATCCGTCCTTCTCGGCGAACGACGAGCCGGGGAGGACGACGTCGGCGAGGCGCGCCGTCTCGGTCAGGTAGAGGTCGTGCACCGCCAGGAATTCCAGCCCTTCGACCCAGTGCTCGGCGTGCGCGACGTTGGGGTCGGAGAGAATCGGGTTCTCGCCGTAGATGTACATGCCGTGCACCGGCGACCCCTCGGCCACAATCTCGGTGACGCGCAGGCCGGGCTTGAGCGACAGGGATTCTTCGGGAAGGTCCCAGGCGCCGGCGAACTTGCTGCGAATCTTCGGGTCGCCGACCCACTGGTAGTCGGTATAGACCATCGGGATCGCGCCCATGTCGGATGCGCCCTGCACGTTGTTCTGGCCGCGGATCGGGATCATCGCGGCGCCCCAGCGGCCGATCATCCCGCTCGCCAGGATCAGGTTGAGCAGCGACGCGACGATGTCGGTGCCGGTGGCGTGCTGCGTGAGACCCATCGCCCAGAGCGTCGAGGTGCCGGGCCCCTTCGCGTAGATCTCGGCCGCGCGCGCGATCAGCGCGCCGCTCACGCCGGTGATCGTCTCGGCGCGCTCCAGCGTGTACGGCTCGACCGCGGCCGCCACGTCGGCAAAGTTCGTGGTGCGCGAGGCAATGAAGGCCTGGTCGTGCATGTTCTGGTGGATGATGTGCCGCAGCATGGCATTGAAGAGGGCGACGTCACTCCCCGGCGCGATCTGAAGAAAGACGTCGGCGCGGGTCGCGAGCTCGATCTTGCGGGTGTCGGCGACGATGAGCTTTGCGCCGCGCGCCTTCGCGCGCTTGATGGCCGCGCCGAAAACGGGATGCGCCTCGGTCACGTTCGCGCCCGCCACGAAGATCACGTCGGACACCAGCTCGACTTCGCGCATGCTGCCCGAGGCCGCCGAGGTGCTCAGCGCGCGCTGCATGGCCGAGACCGACGAGGAATGGCAGAGCCGGGTGCAGTGGTCGATGTTGTTGGTATTGAAGGCGCCCCGGAACATGCGCTGGAGGACGTAGTTCTCTTCGTTGGTGCACTTGGCCGAGCAGAAGGCCGCGACGGCGTCGGAGCCTTGCTCGTCGCGGATCCGGCGCAGCTCCTGCGCGGTGAGCTCGAGCGCTTCATCCCAGGTGGCTTCGCGGAACGGCGTGTACCAGGCCGGGGGCGTGGCGACCCGGTCACGCACGTCGTCGGGGCCCGCGGCGTGGGTGCGCTCGATCAGCGGTTTCCCGACGGAGCGGTCAGGGGGGCGGGGCTTGGACCGGTCGCCTTCCTCATCTATGGAGAGCCAGGGTCCCCGGCGCCGGCCGGCCTCGGCCGGGCCTTCATAGACCCACTTTCCTTCCTTCCTGGTCCACCCCTTCCTTATGAGGGGCTTCAGGAGCCGGTCCTTGTGCTGCGAGAAATCGTAGCCGAACCGGCCTTTGACGCAGGTCGAGCCCATGTTGGGCGTGTCTTCCTCGATCCATGGGCTGGTGACGCGCATGACGGCGTCGTCCTTCACGTGGAGATCCACCTGGCAGCCGACGCCGCAGTAGGGGCAGACCGAGCGCACGACCTTGGGCGTGTCGGCGACTTCGGCGCGCGTGTACTTCGCGAGCGGCAGTACTTCGTGGATCGCGCCGGTGGGGCAGACGCGCACGCACTCGCCGCACCAGGTGCAGGCGGCGTGGTCGGGATCGCCGTCGTTGCCGACCACGATCTCGGCGTGCTCGCCGCGGTAGGCGACATCGAGGACGCCCACCTGCTGGATGTCCGCGCAGGCCCGCACACAGCGGGTGCACAGGATGCAGGTGGACATGTCGTGCTGGATCATCGGATCGCCGGGGCGCTCATCGCCTTCGCGCAGCGGGAGGCGCGAGCCGGCGGTGAGCGGAACGTCGTAGCGGCGGAGGTACTGCTCGAACTCATTGAGGTGGTGGCCGTTGCCGCGCGCGGCCTCGAACTTCTGGGCCAGGCCCTCGACGGGGTAGCGCTCGAGCAGCAGGTGCAGCACGCTGCGGCGGTTCTCGACGGCGGCGGCGGACTCGGTGGTGACGTCCATGCCGTCGGTCGCTGCCGAGGCGCAGGCGGCCTGGAGTTTCGGCGCGCCGGCGACGCTCACCAGGCAGAGGCGGCACGATCCGACGACTGGAAGCTTGGGATACCAGCAGAGGGTCGGCACCGTGGTGCCGGCCGCGCGCGCGGCGTCGAGAATCGTTGCTCCATCGGGCACCGTCACGGTGCGTCCGTCGATCTTCAGCGTCGGCATGGTCTTCGAAAAACCTACCGTTGCCGCCGCCCCCGCGCAAAACGTATTGTTGGCAAACGAACGTCGACGGGCGGCCACAGGGGCCGCCCCTACGGCTCACCAGCGAGGATTCCGTGGCGCCATCCCGCAGGGATTTCATCAAGACCGGCTCGGCGATCGCGGCGGCGGGCATCGCGAGCCCGCGCGGGCTCGTCGTGCCGGCGAAAGGCATCCCGCTCCCCCAGGGCGACGGCAGCATCCGCGAAATGGCGATGCTGGCCCTCGACGCGGCGAAGAGCGCGGGCGCTTCCTACGCCGACGTGCGCGTGTCGCAGACGCAGACCCAGTCGGTCTCCACGCGCGAGCAGCGGGTCACCAACCTCTCCGACAGCGATACCATGGGCTTCGGCGTCCGGGTCCTGGTGAACGGCGCCTGGGGGTTCGCCGCGAGCCGCGAGCTCACCCGGCAGGAGGTTCAGCGGGTCGCGCGGGTCGCGGTGGCGCAGGCGCGCGCCAACCGGCGGGCAATGCAGCGGCCCATCGTGCTGGCGCCGTCCACGCCGGTGCCCGACGGGCGCTGGGCCAGCCCGGCGCGGATCGATCCCTTCAGCATCCCAATTGAAGACAAGGCTGCGCTGCTGCTGCAGGCCAACGCCGCGGCGCTCGGCGTCGCCGGCGCGCGGTTCGTGAACTCGGCCCTGTTCTTCCTGAAGGACCAGCGGACCTTCGCCAACACCGAGGGCACCTTCACGGTGCAGACCATCGTGCGGACCAACCCGACGATGTCGGTCACGGCGGTCAATGCCGACCAGTCGGACTTCCAGTCGCGCGACTCGGTCGAGGTCCAGCCGCAGGGACTCGGCTACGAGCACGTCGTGGATTCCGACCTGGTTGGTCACGCGCCGATGTGGGCCGAGCAGGCGGTGCAGAAGCTCACCGCGCGGTCGGTCGATCCGGGCCGGTACGACCTGGTGCTCGACCCGACGCACCTCTTCCTGACGATCCACGAGTCGATCGCGCACCCGACCGAGCTCGACCGGGCGATGGGCTACGAGGCCAACTACGCCGGTACCAGCTTCGTGTCGCCGCCGGCCGACGTGATCGGGAAGCTGCGCTATGGGCAGGAGATCATGAACATCCAGGCCGACCGGCGGCAGGAGGGCGCGCTCGCCACCATCGGCTTCGACGACGAGGGGGTGCCCTCCGACCAGTGGCTGCTGATTGAGCGCGGGATCTTCAAGGACTACCAGACCACGCGCGAGCAGGCGGCGTGGATCTCGAACCTCACCGGCGTGGAGCGGTCGCACGGCTGCTCGTATGCCGAAACGTGGGCCGACGTGCAGTTCCAGCGGATGCCCAACGTCTCGCTGATGCCCGGGGAGCGCGACCTTTCGACCGAGGACGTGATCGCGTCGGTGGACCGCGGCATCTACATCAAGGGGCGCGGCGCCTACAGCATCGACCAGCAGCGCTACAACTTCCAGTTCGGCGGCCAGGCCTTCTGGGAGATCCGCGACGGGCGCCTCGCCGGCATGCTGAAGGACGTTACCTACCAGGCGCGCACGCCCGAATTCTGGAACTCGATGGACCTCGTCGGCGGGCAGCGATCGTACCGGCTCGGCGGCACGTTCAACGACGGCAAGGGACAGCCGAGCCAGTCGAATGCAGTGAGTCACGGATGTCCGGCGGCGCGTTTTCGGAATATCGCGGTGATCAATACCGGGAGGGCGCGCTGATATCGAAGTCGAAGCGTCGAAGCGTCGAAACGTCGAAACGTTGACAGGGGAAAAACCCCCGGGACTCTCCTTCCGGAGTTTTTCTTGATCGACGTTTTGACGTTTTGACGTTTCGACGCTTCGACGGTCTTGAAAACTCGACCCCGCAAAACTATTGACGCCCGCAGGGCGCGTTATATATTCGCGTGCAAGACGTTACGCGCCTCCAGCAAGGAAAAATGGTTGGCAGTAGATCGTCGAAAGTTTATAAAGAGTAGCTCAGCCGCATTGGCGACCATTGGTGTCGTCTCTACGCGCGGCGAAAGTGTCGTCCCCTCCTCTTCGGTTTCACTCCCCCAGGCAGACGCATCGGTTCGTGAGATGGCGATGCTTGCGCTGGATACCGCGCGGAGCGCCGGCGCGTCCTATGCGGACGTGCGCGTCTCGAGCGCGCAGTCGCAATCGGTGTCGTCGCGCGAGGACCGCATCACCAACATGTCGGACTCCCAGACCATGGGGTTCGGCGTGCGGGTGCTGGTGAACGGGGCGTGGGGCTTCGTGGCGAGCCGCGAGCTGGAGCGGACCGAGGTGCAGCGCGTGGCGCGCGCCGCGGTGGCCCAGGCCCGCGCCAACCGCCGCGCCATGCAGCGCCCGATCGTCCTCGCCCCGGTGGATCCGGTTCCCGACGGCCGCTGGGCCGCCGCGATGCGCATCGACCCCTTCACGATCCCGATCGAGGACAAGGCCGCGCTGCTGCTGCGCGCCAACGCCGAGGCCCAGAAGGTCCAGGGCGTGCGCTTCGTCAATTCGCAGATGTTCTTCCTGAAGGACGAGCGGACCTTCGCGAGCACCGACGGCTCGTTCATCGTCCAGCAGATCGTGCGCACCCTCCCCGGCATGAACATCACGGCGGTGGCGCCCGACAACAGCGACTTCCAGACCCGCGCGTCCAACGAGATCGCGCCCATGGCCCGCGGCTACGAGCACGTGCTCGACGCCGACCTGGTCGCCCAGGCGCCAATCTGGGCGGAAGAGGCCAAGCAGAAGCTCGGCGCGCGCTCGATCGATCCGGGCCGGTACGACCTGGTCCTCGACCCGTCGCACCTCTGGCTGACGATCCACGAGTCGATCGCGCACCCGACCGAGCTCGACCGCGCGATGGGCTACGAGGCCAATTACGCCGGCACCAGCCACCTGGCCCCCCCGCGGGACATGATCAACAAGTTCCGCTTCGGCCAGGAGCTCATGAACATCCAGGCCGACCGCCGGCAGGTCGGCGGGCTCGCCACCACCGGCTGGGACGACGAAGGTGTCCCCGCCGACCAGTGGATGCTCATCGAGCGCGGCATCTTCAAGGATTACCAGACCACGCGCGAGCAGGCCGGGTGGATCTCCGACCTGACGGGCAACACCCGCTCGCACGGCTGCTCCTACGCCCAGAACTGGTCCGACGTCCAGTTCCAGCGCATGCCGAACGTGTCGCTGCTGCCGAGCCCCGAGAACCACACCCTCGACGAGATCATCGGCGGGGTGGAGCGCGGCATCTACATCAAGGGTGACGGCGCCTTCTCGATTGACCAGCAGCGCTACAACATGCAGTTCGGGGGCCAGGCCTTCTGGGAGATCCGGAACGGCCGGCTCGGTGGGATGCTGAAGGACGTGACCTATCAGGCCCGCGCCCCGGAATTCTGGAATTCGATGGACATGATCGGCGGCCAGTCGACGTACTTCCTCGGCGGCGCCTTCAACGACGGCAAGGGCCAGCCCAGCCAGTCCAACGCGGTGAGCCACGGCTGCGTGCCGGCGCGCTTCCGCAACGTCGCCGTGATCAACACCGGACGGGGCCGGTGAGCATCATGACCCGCGACCAGGCCCAGGCGCTGACCACGCGCATCCTGGCCATGAGCCACGCCGACGAGTGCCGGGTGAACATCAATTCCGGCAACCAGGCCAACACGCGCTTCGCCGACAACGGCATCTCGACCAGCGGCGACTCGAACAACGACGGCGTCAACATCCGCTCGACCTTCGGGCGGCGCGCCGGCTCGGCCAGCACCAATATCCTCACCGATGTCGGGCTGCACCGCGCCGTCGACATCAGCGAGCGCATCGCGCGGCTGAGTCCGGAAGACCGCGAAGCCATGCCCGAGCTGACGGCGCAGACGTATCGCGACGTGCCGGCTTTCTTCGACAGCACCGCGAACCTCGATCCGGCGGCCCGGGCCGCCGCGGCCAACGTCTGCATCGAGACGGCGCGCCGCGGCAACATGACGGCGGCCGGGTTCATCACGCTCCAGGCGGGGGCCAGCGCGGTCGCCAACAACAAGGGTCTCTTCGCCTACCACAAGTCGTCGGCGTTCGCGATGACGAACACCGTCCGCACCCAGGGCGGGACCGGGTCGGGCTGGGCGGGGACGTCGCACAACGACTGGTCGAAGTGCCACCCGGCGGAGCTGGCCGAGACGTCGGCGCACAAGGCGCAGGCATCGCAGAACGCCGCCGCCATCGAGCCGGGCCGCTACACCGTCGTGCTCGAGCCGACGGCGGTCGCCAATCTGCTGGGGCTGATGGTGTTCGCGATGCAGGCGCGCGCGGCCGACGAGGGCCGCTCCTTCTTCTCGAAGCAGGGCGGCGGCAACAAGATCGGCGAGCAGGTCATCGACCAGCGCATCAGCATCACGTCCGACCCGTGGGATCCCGATCTGCTCGCGTCGCCCTTCGGCGGCGACGGGCTGCCCAACCAGGCGACGGCGTGGATCGAGAACGGCGTCGTGCGCAATCTCATCTACGACCGCTACTGGGCCTCGCAGAAGAACGTCGAGCCGACCGGCTTCCCGTCGGGTCTCAAGGTCAATGGCGGCACCGACTCGATGGACGACCTCATCCGCGGCACCGAGCGCGGCGTGCTGGTCACCCGGTTCTGGTATATCCGTCCGCTCGACCCGCGGACCATCCTGTACACGGGCCTGACCCGCGACGGGACGTTCCTCATCGAGAATGGCCGCGTTACGCGCCCGGTGAAGAACATGCGCTTCAACGAGAGCCCGGTCACGATGCTGAACAACCTGGAGGCGATGGGCCGGTCGATCCGCGTGTCGGCCAGCGAGTCGGGCGATGTGGGGCAGGGAGTGCTGGTGCCGCCGATCCGGGCGCGCGACTTCAACTTCCAGTCGATCAGCGACGCTGTGTAGGAACCGATCCGGGCACTAACGCTCGGCGGCATGTTCAACCCCTTCAAGGAGGCCCCTGTGGCTGCCAAGAAGAAGAAGGCCGCGAAGAAGACGGCCAAGAAGAAGAAGAAGTAGTTTTAGCTGCACAGGGGCCGGCGAAGGTTGCCGGCCCCGCGCAGTTTCCGGGATTGTGACTTCCGCCGTTTCGGCACCTCACGATGGTTCCGTATATTCGATTCGTGATTCTGCGTAACGAGAAAGACGGGACCGAGCTTACCGTGCCCCCCGAGGGGGTGCGGCTGGGCCGCGATCCGTCGCTCGAGATGGTCTTCCCCGAAGACCAGGAAGTCGTCTCCGCCCTTCATTGCCGGGTGGTCCGCCGCGATGACGAGTCCTGGTGGCTCGAAGACCTCGGCAGCACCAACGGCACCTGGCTGAACGGCCAGCGCATCGCGGAACCCGCCCGCCTCTTTACCGGGATGAAGTTCAGCCTCGGCCAGCGCGGTCCGGTGATCAAGGCGTCGGTCCCCGGCCAGGTCGCGCGCACCCAGGCCGAGCCGGCGCGGAACCTCGGGCTGCCGCAGCTGCGCCTGCGCCGGGTGAAAGGCGGAGAGGATCTCGTCGCCGCGGGGATAGAGATCGTCCTCGGCCGCTCGGCGAGCTGCCAGCTCCCGCTGCGCACCGTGGCCGACACCGTCGTTTCCAAGCGCCATGCGAAGATCGCCTTCGACGAATTCGGCCACGCCTTCCTGTCCGATCTCGAAAGCCGCAACGGCACCTATCTCAACGGCAACGCGGTGGCCGGCCGGCAGCGCCTGCATCCTGGCGACCGGCTGATGCTCGGCTGGCAGGGACCGATGTTCGAGATCCGGCAGATCGGGGCCAAGTCGCTCGGCGAAGGCGAAGGCGCGCCGTACGATCCCTCGCGGGAACCGCGCCGCAGCTTTGGCGGCATGGTGGCGGTGGCCGAGAGCGAGGCAAGGTCGGCGAAGCTGCGCAGCGGCGTGTTCATGAAGTCGATGGCGCGCCAGCTCGCTACCGAATCGTCGCCCGGATTTCGCGCGGCGGTCGGCCTCGCCTTCGTGGTGCTGGTCGGGATGGTCTTCATGCTCTGGCGCGAGTCGGCGCAGCGCAACGCGGAGGCCGATGCGCGTATCAAGGCCAGCGAACACGCCTTTGCCGAACAGGTGCGCCGCGCCGACTCGGCGCAGCAGCGGTCCACGGCACAGATCGCTTCGCTGCGCGACGAGCTCGATGCCGCGCGCCGGAACTCGGTGAGCCGCTCGGTGCTCGACAGCCTGGAGCGGCGGCTGCACGAGCAGGAATCGCTCGCGACCGTAGCGGGCGCCGCGCCCGCCACGCTTGCGGCGAGCGCGCCGGTGGACTTCACCGGTGTCGCGCGTGACAATGGCCGCGCGGTGGGCCTCGTGATCGTGCGCTACGCGGCGGATTCGTCGATGGGGAGCGGCTTCGCGATCACGCCATCGGGCTATTTCATCACCTGCCGGCATGTGGTCGCCGACGGCCGCGACCCGCGGCAGGTCATCGTGGTGATGGCCGAATCGAATGTCGCGCTGCCCGCCGACGTGGTCGCGGTGAGCTCGATGTCGAACCAGGATATCGCGGTGCTCAAGATCCGCGGCTACCATGGACCGACGGTGCGCGCGATTGACTGGACCGGACGCGGCGCGCAACAGGGCGCGCAGGCGGCGGTGCTCGGCTTTCCGTTCGGCACGCGCCTGGCGGTGGACCAGAGCGGCACCATTCACTCCACGATCTTCGGCGGACTCATCGCCGGGACGGGCGACTGGATCCGGTTCAGCGGCAGCACCTATATCGGTGTATCGGGGAGCCCGGTCTTCAATGTGGCGGGCGAAGTGATCGGCGTGCATTTTGGCGCGGCGAGCGAAGGCACCGGGCTGGGGGTGAGTGTGCCGATGAGCAAGGTGAGGCGGTGGCTGCCTGCTGAGGCGCGAGCCGAGCTGGGCCTCTAAACCGTCGAAGCGTCGAAACGTCGAAGCGTCGAAACGTTATTTGTTGTTATGCCTGACCGCCACCTTTAGTGCGTGAAGCTGGCGCGCGATGCCCTCGGCCTCTCTTTGAAACCCGGATTCCTCCTCGACGGACAAATTCCCGAGGTCGCGGTGGAGAATGAGCAGATACTGCGCTTCGGCGAGCGATTTCTCACAGATGTTGATGTAGTGCGCGTAGTCAGCGGGCGTCTCGGCCTTGGATCCCTCTGCGAGATTCGTTGCAACTGACGCAATCGCGCGCTGCAGTTGTTGGGTGATGCTGAACCGATACCGGGCGGGGAATTTCCCGCTAGCCAGGAAGATGGCGATGGTTAACTGATGACTCCTTTGCCAAACGCGGAGTTCCGTGAACTTCTGCATTGGCGATCATATGAAAAGAGCGGTGCGTCTCCCAATCCTGGGAACGCACCGCTCATCATTTCAACGCTTCGACGTTTCGACGTTTCGACGTTTCGACGCTTCGACGCTTCGACGTCGCTATTCCCGTTCCCACTCCGGCACGTCAGCCTCGCTCGCCCAATACCACATCATGATGCGGGGCGCCGCGGCGGCCTGGCCACCATCCTGAATGATGATCCCCGGCGGTTCCTGCCGACCCATATTCAATGCCATTTGGCCTCACTCCTTCTATTAGGTAGGGGCGCGACCGAAATGGCGTCCCTGCGATCATTAGACGCATGGGACATGCCGTTGTAAGGGTATTTGCAAGTAGTTGTGGGATAGCGAGTTACCGTGATGTGTGATGCCTGAAGCTTCGCCAATCGTGTCACTGTGACACGGACACCTCCGTAGCGATCTGACCCGCCCGCCTGATCGCCGTGAACCCCATGTTGCGCGCTTTTCGGCCCGTTCCCCCCGGCGTTCCGGACGGCTGGACCAGCTCCCAGTCGCCGTAGAGCGATCGTAGCGCGTCGCTCGACAGCCGAGCGTCGGCTCGCCCGCCGCGGCCCGGGTTCGCCGGCATCACGGCGTGGCGGCCTCCCTCAGGAGTGACCGACTTGAGCCGCTTGATCAGCGCGCCGCGCTCCTTTGCGGGCAATGACACGAGCGCGCCCGTTTCGATCACGCAGGCGACGAACCACGAAAACGGCTCGAAGCGCTCGAGCTGGACGACGGTACACTCGATCGATGCGCCGAGCTGCTCGGTGACGGCGCGACTCTCGAGACCATAGACGGCGGCGATATCCGGATCGCAGACGTGCACGAGGGCGCCGTGCGCCGCGAGAAGGAGCGCGCACGCGCCGTCCGATGCGCCGATCACCATCACCGGATCCTCGTCCTCGATGACATCGGCGAGCAGCGCGACGGGATCGTGCGCGGCGAGTCCCCAATGGCTGGGCTGCACCTGGGCGGCGCGCAGCGCGAGATGCCGCTCGCGCCAGCGCCGGAACGACGGAAGCTTGAGGCGCCGCCTGATGATCGTGTCCACCTGGTCGCGCAGCACGACTTCGGTCAGCTGGAATTGCAGCGTGCCGGCCAGCTCGGCCATCGCTTCATCGCCGATGGCGAGAATCAGGGCGCGGGGCAGGGAATCCTTGTACTCCTCGATGCGCTGCTCGATGAACTGGTCGTACTCGGCGCGCACGCTGCGCGCGGGCCGCCGCTCGCGGCGCTCGGTGGTCAGCATGGCTCGATGTGCACCACGACCTCGTCCAGGCCGAGCTCCTGCTTCAGCCGCTCCTCCACCCGATCGGCGATGGTGTGCGCTTCATCCACCGACAACGCCCCCGCGACGCCGATCGTCAGCTCGGCGAACACCACACCGGCCGCGCGCCGGGAGCGGATGGCGTAGGCCGACGCGACGCCGCTCACGCCCTGGGCGCTGCGCCGGATCGAGCCGGACTCGCGCGCCGCCTCATCCACGAGGCTCGGCAACGAGGCGCGGACGATGTCCCAGCCCGCCTTGGCGACCATCACCACCACGCCGATGGCGATGACCGGGTCGGCGTGAGGGACGCCGGCACGCGAGAGCAGCGCGCCGCCGAGCACCCCGAAGGTGATCATCACGTCGGCGCGGGTGTGGTGCGCGTCGGCCACCAGCAGGTCGCTGCCGAGTTCGCGTCCCCGCCGCCCCTCGTACCAGGTCACGACGATGTTCACTACGAGCGTGACCGAGAGCAGGCCCAGCTGGAAATCGGTGAGGAGCGGGGCGGGGCCGTTCTGGACCAGCTCGTTGATGGCGTTGCGGAGCAGCTCGAAGCAGGAAACCGACAGGAAGACGAGGATGCCGAGGGCCCCGAGCGGCTCGAACTTGTCGTGCCCATAGGGATGGTCCTCGTCGGGCGCGGCGCCGGCCACGCCCATCAGGGCGATGAACGCGATGTTGTTCAGGGCGTCGATGGAGGAGTCGATCGCCGCGCCCAGCACGGACAGCGATCCGGCGCGTACGCCGATGACGACTTTCGCCGCCACAACGGCGACGTTGGCCACGAGAAGGCCGAGAAAGACGCGGCGAACGGCAGCGGCGCGCTCGGGTAGAGCGGCCCGCGCTCCTGACATGGACACAAGCTAGATTCCATGCCGGACTGGAGCAATCCCTTTGCACCTGGATCTGCATCTTCATACGACCTGCTCGGACGGTCACCTGGCCCCGGAACTCGTGGCGGCGCAGGCGCACCGTGCCGGCCTGCACGCCATCGCGGTGACCGACCACGATACCACGGCCGGCGTCGGGCGCGCCCGTGAGGCGGCCGCGCCGCTGGGCCTGCTGGTCATCGCGGGCACCGAGCTGTCGTGCAACATCGACGGCGACGAGATGCACATGCTGGCGTATGGCATCGAACCCGACCACCCCGCCATCGGCGGCGTGACCGAGCGCCTGGGCACACTGCGTCGTGCCCGCATCGGCGTGATCGTGGACCGCCTGTGCGCGCTCGGGGTGGCGATCAGCGTCGACGACATCCAGACGCCCACCGGGAACGCGTCGATCGGGCGCCCCCACGTGGCCGAAGCGATGGTGCGGCTGGGCGCGGTGCGGCACATCCAGGAAGCGTTCAGCCGTTTCATCGGGGACGGTGCGCCAGCGTATGTGCCGAGCCGGGGGCCCGATGTCGCCGAGGCGATCGATGCGGTGCACGAAGCCGGCGGCATCGCCGTCTGGGCGCACCCGCGGATGGACGACGCGCGCCGGTTTCCGCGGTTGCGCGCCATGGGGCTCGATGGCGCCGAAGTGCTGCGGCCGAGCCTGGCGCCGGTGACGTCGAGCGCGCTCGAGCACGCCGCGCGCGACGCGGGCCTGCTGGTCTCCGGTGGATCCGACTGGCACGGCGGCAATCCGCCGCTGGGCAGCTGGTATGTCACGCACCGCCACGTCGGTGCGCTGCTCGAGAGGCTCGGCATTCCGATTGACTGACCCGCGCGAGGGCCGGATGATGCGTGTTCGCCGCCTGCTGCCGTTGTTGGCTCTGATTGCCGCGCCGACGCTGCTCCTGGGGCAGCGACGGACGGGGCCCGCGGGCGCGCCGGCTCCGGCCGCCCCGCTGCCGTCGAACCTGGGCTCGGTCCGCGGCGTGGTCTACGACAGCCTGGTGCATGCGCCGCTCGAAGGCGCGCACGTCTGGATCGTGGGATCGCGCGGGGTCGGCACCGAGACCGATGCGGGAGGACGATTCCGGATCGACAGCGTGCCGCCGGGCCGCGCCGTGATCGCCTTCGAGCATCCCGACCTCGACTCCGCCGGACTGTCGAACAACGCGCGCCGCATCGAGGTGCTCGCCGGCCGGCCGATGACCATCGCGCTCGAGGTCCCCTCGCTCGCGACCATGTTCCGCGCGGCGTGCGGCGTGGGCGGCGAAGTGCACAGCGCGCGCGACAGCGGCCTGGTTTTCGGCTCGGTCGAGGACGTGGGCACCCGGGCCCGGCTCGCCGGGGCGCGGGTGACGGTGTCGTGGGTGGCGGCGCGGATCGGGTCGTCCCAGGGCGTCGAGGTGTCCCGCCCCGGCGTGACGGTGACAACCGACAGCGTCGGCAACTACTACGCCTGCGGGATCCCGCGGGATTACGTGGTCGTGATGTCCGCGCAGGCCGGCCGGTACACCAGCGGTGCGACGGAGGTGCTGCTGGGCGAGCGCGGCATCGCGCGTCGCGACGTGGGCGTGAGTCGCGACAGCATGGCGGCGGCCGTGGATACCGCGGACGGCACGCGCGGCGGCCGCGCGACGATCATCGGCCAGGTGCTGGACGAGCACGGCAACCCGCGCCCCGGCGTGCGCGCGACGGTGGACGACGCGGCGGGGCAGGCATACAGCGACGAGAGCGGCCGGTTCGTGCTGCGCAATCTTCCCGCCGGCTCGCAGACGGTGATGGCGCGCATCATCGGCTACTCGGCGGCGCGGCTGCCCATCATGCTTCGCAACGGCGACACCGCCCGGGTGACGATGCACGTGAAAGCGCTCAGCGTGCTCGATACCATCCGCGTCACTGCGCCCTCGGCGCGCGGCGGGTTCGACCTCGGGGAGCTCGAGCATCGCCTGCGCACCGGCAACGCGTTCGTGTTGCGCGGCGAAGACGTGCGGCGGCGGCCGTCGATGCGGTCGGTGTTCCAGACGCTGCCATCGATCCTGATCGAGGGGCGCTCGACCTTCAACTTCACGATGCGGACGTATGTCGCGGGGAAGTACTGGCCGGTGTCGCTCTACGTGGATGGCGTCGCCACCGGCACCGAGGCGGTCCAGAGTTACCGCCCCGACCAGATCATCGCGGTCGAGTGGTACCCTCGCGGAGCCTCGGCGCCGCTGCGCTACCAGTCGCTGGCGCATCCTGACGCGGGGGTGATGCTGGTGTGGACGAGGTTCATCAGATAGAACCTGGAGCCTGGAACCCAGAGTCTAGAATCTAGAGTCTAGA
>JAYTEN010000053.1:0-11031 GCA_043735145.1 Gemmatimonadota bacterium
TGCGGAAAGCCGACGTGCCGCCGAATCCGAGCAGGTAGTTCGTCCCCGGATCGAAGCCGGCGCGGTCGAACTGCGACCGCCGGTCGATGCGGCGCCCCAGGTCCAACTGGGTGACCCGGTCGAGAATCCGCAGGATGCCGGCCGAGTCCCCGAACACGCCTCGCAGCATGCGGGAGAGGTCCAGCGCCGCGCTCAGGTCCACGCTCGCGCCGTTGTTGAAGCTCGTCGGCAAGCGGAACGCGCCCGCGGTGTCGCCCCGGGTGCGTTCCGCCAGCGTGGCGGTCGGGTCGCGGCTCAGCGCGAAGGTGGTGTTCCACGTCACGCTGGGCCGGATCCACGACGCGATCGGCGGCTGCCAGGCAAAGCGGGTGTTGAGCGTTCTCTGCCTGACGAATCCGATGTCCAGGCCGAGCAGGCGCTGCCGCCCCGCTGACGCAAGCGCGCCCACCGTCGTACTGTCGCCGTAGTCGCGCAGGTCCCGGTCCCACCCCGCGCTCACGCCGAGGCTCATCGACCGGAAGGGCCGGAAGTCGATGCCGGCGGTGGTGCGCAGGACCGCCGTCGTCGAGGCAACCGGGGTCGCGGTGTCGAGGGGCGTCGCGATGGGGACCCGGAAGCTCGAGCGGTCGGCGCGGGTGCGCACCAGGTCGCTGCTGAAGGTGAGCGACGACGGCGTGAGGCGCAGCCGCCCGTCGCGCAGCCCCCGCACCATGTCGCTGCGGCGCAGGAAGCCCGGCAGCGCATCGAGCAGCGAGCGGAGGAATCCCGGCACGTACCGGATGCTGCGCTCCGACGGCGCGACCGCGTAGTCCGCGCGATAGCTCCGGAGCCGCACCGCGCTGGTGGCAAGCGTCGAGTGGGAGCTGCCCGTCGTCGATGTCGCCGCGACCCCGATGTTGTCCGTGAACGAACGCTGCCACCACCGCGTGCCACGCCGAGTGCGCCGCAGCGCGAACGACCAGGAGGCGCCGCTCGTTCCGGTCTGCCGCAGCCCTTCGAGTCCCGACGCCAGCACATCGGTGCCGCTCAGGAAGTAGGGTTGTTCCGACGCGCGGTCGAGCCGGATCGTGACGGGCGCCGTGAGCCCCAGCCGGTCAAGCCCGAAGCGGTCGAGGCGTATCGTCGACGCGAGCGAGAGCTGGCTGCCGCCGTTGTAGCTGGGATTCTCGCCCAGCTGGCGGAAGCTGCCATCCCGGCTGCTGGCGAAGAGCGTCATGTCCACGACGTCACCGGCCACCACCCCCACGTTCACCGCACCCGCGTACCCCGCGTCGCGGACCACATCGCTGAGCCGGATGTCGTCCACCCACAGCTCGGTGCTGTCGATTGCGCTGCCGCTGTCGCGCGTGAAGCCCACGGCGAGCTCCTGCACCCGCGTGAGGTTGGGCGGCGCGATGGACGGATTGCGAACCTGCACCAGGTAGGGCCCGCTGCACGCCACGTACGCCAGCGTGTCGCCGCCGCAGAGCGCGGCCCCCGCTGGCGGCAGGCCGGCAAGAAACCGCTCCTCGATCAGCGCCCGGAGCGTATTCCACTGCCGGAAATCCACCACCGGCTCGGGAAGCCAGGTGGACGTCCGCAGGTGCTGCCGGTAGAGATAGAAGTTGTTCTCGTCCTGTCCGACCTTCATGAAGAACGTCAGCTCGTTCCGGTCCCACGCGGCGCCGCGCCCGCGCGCCCATACCCGCAACTCGCGGTAGCCGAGGAAATTCCGGTCCCCCTCGGGAAAGCGGTAATACGCCTCGGCGCGCTCGCCCGGCCGCAGGTCGGTCGCGATGAGACGCAGCGAGCGCTCGTTGATCTGCGTCGCCCCCACCGAGGTGCCGAGTGTCTGGCCCTCGTTGGTCACGCCCGGCGGCGGCTCGTAGCCCAGGTCGGCGTGGTTCTCGGTTGAGACGACCGACGCGATGACCTCGCCGTGCGCTTCGCCGCGCTGCCCGCCGAGGCCGGCGATCGGCGACCCGGCGCGCTTGACCCAGGGCGCGCCCACCAGCCGCATGCGGGCCAGCGCGAAGAAGAGCGTGGACTCCGGCGCCGCCGCCTGCGGCGCGATCATCGTCATCCGCACCGCGCGGATCTGCCGGATGTCGGGCGTGCCCACCTGGAGCGAGTCGGAGCGGAAGGGAATCCGGTATAGATGCCAGCGGCCGACACCCTGCACCACCTTGCCGTCGCGCACCAGGTAGCGCGGGTCGCCGAACTTGAAGACGTACCGGAAGACATCCTCGCCCGTCGCCGCGATCAGCGTGTCGAGGTGCTGGTCGTTGTTGAGATCTTCCGTATCCACCGACCCGTTGCGCCGGGTGCAGTGGGTACGCGCGCTGCCCCAGCTGTAGGTAACCAGCCCGCCCGCCAGCGGCGACTGGCACAGCGGCATCTTCGTGACGACCTGGCCCGTCGTGACGTTGAGGATCGAGTCGGCGACGTCGCCCAGGATGCCGTTGTCGTCCAACTGCGCGTTGAAGGTCGCCGTCAGCGTGTCCCGCTCGGTATCGAGCCGGCCTTCGCCGGAGCGGCGGCGCCCGCTGTACGTGGTATCGGCGCCCGACGTGGTGAAGCGCGTCGGCTGGAAGTCCACCGCATCCTCGAATATCGACCCGAAGTCGAAGACGATCGACGCGCCGGCGCTGCGCGCGCGCAGGTTGTCGTCTTCCAGCACCCAGAATTCCAGGTACTCGGTGCGCGAGAGGTCGATGCCCGTGGCCGACAGCGGCTGCGTCATCGACCGCCAACGCGGGCCCGGCGTATGCGGCAGGATCCATCGCTCGGCGAACGTCCGATCGTCGGGACGCCCGCCCTCGGTGTCGGGGTGCAGCGCCATCCAGAGAATCGTCTCGTACGACTGGCCGGTGCCCTGCAGGACGATCGCGGGGTCGATGTCGGACGAGCGCAACTGGAAGGTGTTGTTCCCGCTGCTGCCTGCGGGAATCAGGTTCTGCCACGTCAGTAGCGTGGCGTCGGCATCGTCGAATCCGGTCGCGGGACTGATACCGGCCAGGTCGGCGCCGCGCGGCGACTGGGGACGGCTGCCGAACTCCCATTGGTTCTCGCCCAGCGGCAGGAAGAACCCGGCCTCGGTTTCGAAGGTCTCGACGTACGCCGTGCCGACGTGGTTCGGCGACGGACGGCTGGTCGCCATCTCGGCGTCGAGCGTCACCAGCGAGGGCGCCTCGGTATGGATCAGGGGCAGCGCGTCGAGCAGCCGGCTGAGGCGCTGCGGCTCGAAGCGGAAATTCCCGGTCACGCCGGCCACGAGGTTGGACGCGGGCTCGAAGCCGAGCGGCGGCCGCGTGAAGGTGGAGCGCTGCGCCTGGTAGAGTCCGACGGCGCTCACCGACCCATGGTCGCCGAGGTCGTAACGCGCCGAGATGCCGTAGAGGGACGTGGGCGCGACGGCAAAGGCCTGGTTTTCCTCGAACTGGACCGACACCTGCGTGGCCTGCGGAAAGAGCGAGTCGGGGTTCAGGAACGTGAGTTGCCCGATCTCGTAGTTGATGGTGTAGTCCACGTTGCGCGTCAGCGACCGGCCCCCGGCCGTCACCCGCTCGCTGCCCGCGCGGATCTGGTAGCCGCCGAGCAGCAAGTTGCCGCGATTGTCCCCGCCGCGCGCGTCGTAATGCAGGTTGAGCTGCCACAGCGGCGCCGGCCCCTGGGTGCGCAGCAGGTACTCGGGCGTGCGATACAGCGAATCGGTGCGGAAGGCCGGCGCGAGCCGGGTGCTGTCGGCAAAGGGCGTGAGGTGCGGGAGGATGACGAAGTAGTCCCGCAGCGGCGCCCCCGCGCCGGGATCGCGTCCCCGCGGGAACAACCGGTTGTACTGGTCGAAGGTGCTCGCGTCGCTCGACTGGGCGAGGCCGAGGAGGTCCAGGAAGGTCGCGGCGCTGCCGCCTTGCGGCTTGGCCGATCCGCCGACCAGCAGCGCGAGCGACGTCGAGGTACGGCTGATGTCATCCACTGCCCCGACGCGGTACGCGTTGCGCATCTCGTAAAAGAACGTGGGCACGTCGGCGCCGGTGCGCGGCGCGTAGATGAGCTCCAGGGTGTCGGTCCGCCCCGGCGCGGAGGATGCCGGGAACGTTCCCACGGTATCGCCCCGGGCCGTGATGTACGAGACGGCGAGAAAATCCTCCTGGTCCAGACGCGACGCCAGGCCGAACCAGAGTCCCGACGGATCGAGGTAGTAATCGCGCCCCTCCACCAGGACTTCCCAGGCGATGGGGCCGGCGCGCTGCGGGCTGTCGGTGCGGCGCGCGACCGCCTGGAGGCCGGTGAGGTTGGTCTCCGTCGTCGCCCGGCCGATGGTGCTGCGATGCCGATAGATGCGCACCTGCGTGACGCGCAGGCTGTCGGGCGTTCCCACATTCCCGAGGTTGAGCACATCCACCGCGGGATAGCCCGGCAGCGCCCGGGGATCGCGCACGAAGAAGAATCGCTGCGGCTCGAAATCACGGTCGGCCAGCGTCCGGTCCACCGGGATCACCGTTCCGCCGCCGACGGAGAAGACGCGCGCCTTGGCGACGTTGCCCTTCTGCTGGGCGAACAGGCCGCCCACCTCGAGCGCGCCGAACTGCGCCCGCGCCGCGACGCCGAAGTTGTTGGCCGGAATACCACCGGTGATGAAGCGCGACCGCGGCGCCGCGAACGACACGTTGCCGACGTCGATGCGGCGGAGGATCTCGTCCTCGAGACCCTCGTAGGACACCTGGATGTTGTTGGACGCGTCGAACTCGCGCTGGGTATCGTAGTCCACGTTCACGTGCACCCGCTGGCCGACCACGCCACCGGTGCGCACGCTGAACTGCGGATCGAGCCGGGGCGGCGTGAACCCGCCGCGGCATCCGTTGTCGAACGACACCGCATCGAGCGCGGTACAGTGCAGGTTGCGACGCTGTTCGAACCGCGTCTCGAGCAACGCATTCAGCTCGATGCCCAGGTCGGCGTACTGACCGAGAAACTGCACCCGCCGCGGAGCGGCGGCGTCATCGGCGATCCGGGGCGTTACCAACGGTTCCTCGACGCGGGCCGCACGGGCGTAGATCAGGGTGTCGCCCATCGAGTAGGCCCGGCGCCGCCCGGCGCCGGCGGCCACGACGTGGGCGGCGGTCGAGTCGGCCCAGCGGCGGGCGATGACCTCGGGGGGCAGGCGCGGCCATACGAGCCGTCCGGCACCATAGAAGGCCGGCGGTGGCACCACGCGCAGCGTATCCCCGCGCAGCCGCATCGGCGCCAGGCCCGGCAGGGAGCCGGGCTGCTGGGCGGCGGCAAGCGTGGGGACGAGCAGCAGCAGGCCAAGGCCGGCGCCGCGTAGACGCGTCACTTTTCCCCGGTTCGGGGTATTATTGTCACCGTTATCAAGAGCGTAGGATACGAACGGGCGCGAGACGCCTCAACCCCGAGCTGCGCGACACCTTGAAGATCATCAGCCGATACCTCCTTCGCGAGCACGTAGCCCCGTTTCTCTTCGCCCTGGGGGCGCTGACCGGCCTGCTGCTGCTGAATCAGGTCGCGCGCCGGTTCGCGGATCTGATCGGCAAGGGCCTCCCCTGGAGCGTCGTCGGGCAGGTTTTCGGGCTGTCCATCCCCTTTATCCTGGCCATGACGCTACCAATGGCGTGCCTCGTCGCCGTGCTCCAGGCCTTCAGCCGCCTCGGCGCCGACGCCGAAATCACGGCCCTCAAGGCCAGCGGCGTGAATCTGGCGCGGGTGATGCGGCCGGTGTTGATCGCCTTTTCGCTGGTCGCCCTCTTCGAGCTGGTGTTCGTCGACCAGGTCCTGCCCCGCACCAACCACAGCCTCAAGAACCTGCTGGTGGACATCACGCGGAAGCGGCCCACCTTCGAGCTGCGCGAACAGGCGATCAACGAAGTCGTTCCCGGCCAGCTCTTTCTGCGGGCGGGACGGATCGACCAGGCGACCGACAAGATGCGCGACGTCGTGATCTACGACCTCTCGAATCCGACCCGGCGGCGCACCATCTATGCTGACAGCGGTTATATCCGTTTTAACGCCGACCGGACCGATCTGTTCCTTACCTTGTTCGACGGCTACATCCACGACTACGACCGGGCCCAGGCCGGGACCTTCCGGCGCATCTTCTACCAGACCGACCTGGTGCGGGTGGGCGGGGTGTCCAACCGCCTGGAACTGAGCGGCGAGAACGATTTCCGCAGCGACCGGGAGATGTCGCTATGTGAAATGGAGGCCGTGGTGAAGACCGACCTGGCTTCGCTGCGCTCCCTCGATGCCGAGCAGCGGCATATCCAGGAGCGGGATCTCCTCTCCCTCATCGGTGCGCCCGCGCCGCGCGGAGATACCGCCCGGCCCGACTCCACGCACCGTAGCCTTACTACCGTCTACTGCGGCATCCTGAAGCGGATCGCGGGAGCCATGAAGCCTTCCGTGGCCCGCGCCGAGGTGCCGGGCGCCCAGGACCCGCCTCCGCAGCCGGTCAACACCGAGGCGGCGCGGCGCGCGGCGAGCCTGCCCCGCGTCGCCCCCGACGCGGCCGGCGCGCAGCTGCGCTCGGCCCTCGCCACCGTCGACGCCCAGCGACGCGCCTCGACGCAGCACGCCGCGAGTTACCAGGTCGAGATTCACAAGAAGTTCTCGCTCGCCGTGTCGTGTGTCGTATTCGTGCTGATCGGCGCGCCCATCTCGCTGCGTTTTCCCCGCGGCGGCGTGGGCCTCGTGATCGGGGCGAGCGTGGCCATCTTCGGCATCTACTACGTGGGGCTCATCGGGGGCGAATCGCTCGCCGACCGGCAGATCATCACGCCCTTCTGGGCCATGTGGACCCCCAACATCATCATGGCACTGCTCGGGGGCCTGCTCTTTCTCCGCCTCGGCACCGAGCGGACCACGGCGCGCGGCGGCGCCTTCATCGAGCGCGTCCAGGGCTGGTTCGCCCGGCGCCGGCGGGCCTGAGCGTGCGGCTCCGCGGGCTCCGCCTCCTCGACCAGTACGTGGCCCGGGAGTTCCTGCGCATCTTCCTGGTGACGCTGATCGGCTTCCCGGTCTTCACGGTAACGATCAATCTCGTCGACAACATGGACAAGTACCTGGCGCGGCACATCCCGTGGCACGCCATCGCGCTGGCCCAGCTCTACAACAGCGTCGAGCAGGTGTTCTTCGTGATTCCCGCCGCGGTCCTTTTCGCGACGGTGTTCTCGATCGGTGCCTTCTCCCGGCACTCCGAGGTCACCGCCGCCAAGGCGTCGGGCATCTCGTTCCAGCGCCTCGTCGCGCCGGTGTTCGTGCTCGCGGTACTCGCCGGCCTTTTTGCGTACGTCGTCGGTGAGCAGGTGCCCTACGCCAACCAGCGCCGCTCCGAGCTGCTGGGCGAGCGCACGATGCGCTCGCAGACGTCGCGCTACAATTTCGTCTACCGGGCCGACGGCGGGCGCACCTACGCCATCGGCGAGCTGGTCACCGCGGCCAAGCGGATGAGCGATATCCAGATCGAGCGCGAGGGCACCGGCCCCGAGTTTCCGGGCTACTTCCTGACCGCGGCGCACGGCACCTGGGACGCGAGGACCGGCTGGACCCTCCGGGACGGCGCGCTGCGCCTGTTTCCCGACAGCGCGAGCGAGATCGCCTTTTCGTACGACAGCCTGCGCCAGCAGGCTCTCAGCGAGCGCCCCGAGGACCTGCTCTCCGAGCCCAAGGCGCCTAACGAAATGAATTACCACGAGCTCGGGCACTACGTGAAGACGCTGGAGCGCTCGGGGAGCGACGCCAACAAGCTCAAGGTCGAGCGCGCCCTGAAGATCGCGATCCCGATGACCTGCCTCGTGATCGCGCTCTTCGGCGCGCCGCTGGGAATTACCGGCACCCGCAGCGGCGCGGCGTACGGCGTCGCCGTGAGCCTCGCGACCACGGTGATTTTCCTGATGCTGGTGCAGATCTCGAAAGCCGTGGGCGCCGGCGGGGTGCTGCCACCGATGGTCGCGGCCTGGGCGCCCAATGTGGCGTTCGGGATGGCGGGACTGGTACTGATGAAAAAGGCCCGCACCTGATCAGCCGCAGCAGTAGAATGCAGACGTAATCAGGAAACAGGCAGCGTCGGGCAGCGTGAGAAACAGGCTGCCGCAGGACAAAGCCAAGGCGGCAGGGAAACTCCCTGCCGCCTTTGTCCTGTTACTGCCTGTTCCTGAACCTGCCTGAGCCCGAATCCGTCTGCATTCTACTACTCAGGCTGAGCCCTGGCTAGAAGATGTACCGCGCCCCGAGCTCCAGCTTCCAGCGCGATGCATTGATGTCCTGGAGCTTCAGCTGCGCCGGCTGGGCGAGGTTGTAGACGCCCCGGCCGCTGGCCGCGTCGTACCGGGCCAGGGTGAGCAGGGCGATGTTCTCGTTGCCCGACGCGGTGTAGATCTTGCCGCCGATGCCGAGGAAGGAGAGCACGTTGAACATGCTCGCCAGGACCTCGACCGACTGGCCGTGGACGGTGCGGAAGGACTTGGTCGCCTTCATGTCCACGAAGCTGCGCCACGGGTTGCGGCAGGCCCCGCGATGCAGGATCTGGCCGCGCGCCTCACGCAGGCAGGGCTCGTTGTTGATGAAGGCATCGAGCAGCGGGTACTGCGCCGGGTTGCTCAGGAGGATGTCCTGCGCATTGAGCGGGACATACACCAGGTCGTTGCCCGAGAAACCGTCGGCGTTCACGTCGCTGCCGTAGCGCCAGGCGTAGGGCCGGCCCGACGTGCCGGTGTAGAAGAGCGCGACGCGGATGCCGGCCGGCAGGTTGGCGGCGCCGCTGAAGCGCACGCTGTGCGGGATGTCGTAGAACGACGGCGTGAGCCGGCGGTTCGCAAACGTTCCGTCGAGCGTCGAGAAGTTGAGGAACGAGTTCGAGATGTCCGACGCGGGCGAGACCAGGTCGTAGGAGCGCGAGTAGGTGTAGCCGGCCATGAACTCCATGTCGTTCGAGAAATGCTTGTTCAGCTGGAATGTGAACGAGTAGGAGTAGTCGCGGTTGGAATTGAACTGGCGGATCACGTCGCGCGCGGCCGTGGTCGCGCGGCGCGGCGTGGCGGTGCTGGCGGTCCCTGACAGCGTCCCGTACAGCAGGCGGTTGCCTTCGCCGGTTGACGTGCCGCCCTGCACCAGGTTCACATCCTCGAGCAGGAACTGGTTGATCGCGTGCGTGTACAGCACGTCGAACGATCCGAGAACGCCCCACGGGAGCGAGTGGTCGACGCCGAGGGAGAGGCGGCCGACCTGCGGGAGCTTGAAGTTCTTGTCGAAGTAGACGATCTGCGGCACCGCGGACGACAGACCCGCGGACCCGCCGCCGGCGCCGCAGCTCCGGGGCTGGTTGTCGGGATCGACCGTGAAGGTAGGCACGGTGTCGAGCGGGATGAAGGTACCGGGCGTCGGCCCGGCGACCTGGCCGCCCGACGTCGTCAGCAGGCCGTCGCAGACCAGCTGCACCTGCTCGAGGCCGGTGTTGGTGTAGGCGTTGGAGGCCCAGACGTAGGGGGTGCGGCCGCTGAAGATGCCGGCGCCGCCACGAACGACGAAGCTGCGATCACCGTGCGCGTCGTAGTTGAAGCCGAAGCGCGGCGAGAAGAGCATCGCGTTGGTGATCTTGGTGTCGGTGCGGACGCCGAAGTCCTGCCCGGCCCGCGGACCCACAGTCACGTTGCTGGTGTCCATGCGGACGTTGTACGCCGGGCGCGGCAGGCCGGTGAAGTCGAAGCGGCCGCCGAGCGTAAGCGTCAGGCCGCGCGAGGCGTGCCACTGGTCCTGCGCGTAGAGCCCGAACTGCGAGAACGTGAATCTCGCGATCGGGCCGTCGGTCCGGCCGTTGACCGGATCGACTACCACGCCGGGCAGGGCGATTTCGTAGCGGGTCGGCGCGTTGTTGAAGAACGCCGTCGTGTCGGGGAAGAACCAGCCGCCCAGGCTCTGCGCAAAGAAGACGTTCAGGAACTGGAACCGCTCAGCCCGGCCGCCCAGCGTGAGGACATGGTCGCCAAGATTGACGGTGAGGTTGTTCGCGACTTCCAGGATCTTCTGGTTCAGGATATTGGCGTGCGAGAAGCGCTCGCCCCCGAGCCCGAAGAACGACGTCGGGCACCCGGTGTTGGTCGGCGCCGTGCCGGGGACCACGGTGACGTTGCACGGATTGGCCGTATTGCGGCGATCCCCGCCGACGATGATCGTCGGCCGGCGGCTGCCTGGGTCACGGAGGTCGGAGATGTAGTTGTACGACGCGATCAGTTCGTTGGTGAACCGGCTGCCGAAAGGCGTATTGAAGCGCAGCCGCATGCCATTGGTCTTCGAGACGTTGACGTAGCCCGAGTTGTCGTACTGATAGCCGTCACGGATGTTGCTCTGGCTCGGCGCGGTGGGGTTATGCACCACCTGCAGAACGCTCGAGTTGATATGGTTGAACGACAGCTCCGCCTGGCTACGGGAACCCAGCTGGGCCGACAGCTTGCCGAAGAGGTTGGCATCGGGGTTCGGAATCGTCGGCCGGCCGAAGCCGCCCGGATCGAAGCCCAGCGTGCCGGTGGTGTAGTCACGGACCCGCTGCGCGGTCGCCGACCGGATACCGACGTTGACGGAGTCCTTGCCGCCCGTCGTGTCGCTGCCGATGACCGTCGTGCCGCCGAAGGGCTGCGTCTGGTGCCGCCACTCGCCCGCAAAGAAGAAGTGCAGCCGGTCGCGGACGATCGGGCCGCCGAGCGAGAAGCCGGCGTAGCCGAGCGAGAAGTCGGTCGCCTTGTTGCCGGCCGAGTCCTTGCCGACCAATCCCTCGTTCTGGAGCGAATAGAAGGCCGTGCCGTGGAACTGGTTGGAGCCCGAGCGCGTCACCGCGTTCACGAGCCCGCCGGTGAAGCCGCCCTGGCGCACATCGAACGGGGCGATCAGTACCTGGACTTCCTGTACGGCCTCGATGGAGAGCGGACGGGAGTTGTTGCGTCCGCCGGGGAGGCCGTCGGTGCCCGCCAGGCCGAAGAGGTCGCCGTTCGAGCCGCCGTCGATCTGCAGCAGGTTGAACCGGTCGCTCTGGCCCGCGATCGA
>JAYTEN010000054.1:0-9626 GCA_043735145.1 Gemmatimonadota bacterium
GCTGCATCGCCACCACCACCTCGGGCTCCGCGCCGCGGCGCCGGAGGACCTCCAGGTAGTTGCCGATCGCGGCGAGCGGATTGCCGATCTCGTGGGCGATACCGGCGGCGAGCCGGCCGACGGAGGCGAGCTTTTCGGCCCGCACCAACGCGCCCTGCGCGTCGAGCAGGCGGTCGGTCATGCTGTTGACGCTGGCCGCCAGGCGGTCCAGCTCCCGCGTGCCGGCCTCAGGGGCGCGGCGCGTCAGCTCTCCCTGCGCCACCGCCTCGGTGGCGTTGACCAGCTCATCGATGGGACGGGTGACGAACCGCGCGAGGAGATACCGGCCAAAGCCGACCAGGATGGCGAGGTCGGCGAGCACCAGCACCGACAGCAGCGCTGCGCCGGTGAAGCCGGGGCCGAGCATCGGCGCCAGCAGCGCCGAGGCGATCGCCAGCACCAGCGCGCCCGCTGCCATCAGGGTGATGCGGAGCAACAGCTCGGTGCGCAGGGAAGGCGCAGGTGCGGCCATGGGGGTCGTCATCGCTCTCTATGCTGGACGTTCGGCGCCGCAAATGCAAAGGGCGGCCTCGAGGCCGCCCGGACGCTCCACCCAGGGCGCGAGACTATATGCACTTCGGCTCGCCCTCGATCGCTCCCGCGACCGGAGGCGTCATGCCGTTGCCGTACCAGAGGCCGCAGGTCCTGCTGGTGGCGCTGTGGGTGACCGTCGCCGTCCACCCCTGGGCCGACGCCGCACTGATGGTCAGCGTCACCCCCGGGCTCACCTGGATATTGAGGTTCGACGCTGCCGCCGCGTAGGTGGCGTTGTCGGAGAAATAGTTCTCCTGAGCGGTCAACAGATTGCGCAGGTCAGACTTCATGGCGGCGACGTAGGCCTTTTCCTTCGTGTTCGCAAACTTCGGGATCGCGATGGCCGCGAGGATACCGATGATCACGACCACGATCAGGAGCTCAATCAACGTAAAGCCGCGACGACTTCGCATCATGCCCTCGCCGAAAACGGGTTCGCCTGACTCCGCTCCACCTGGCCGCTGCGCCACGCGACGAACGCGGCGCGGCGATTCGTCAGGCTACTTCAGGTGCACTTCGGCTCGCCTTCGTTCTGGCCCGAGATCGGCGCCGCCGCGGAACCCACGTAGATACCGCAGGTCTTGGTGGTGGCGTTGTGGGATGTCGTGGCGTTCCAGCCGGTGCCGGTCGCCGCGCCGATGGTCATCGTCACGCCGGTGGACGGCGTGAAGTTGATCGCCGTGGTGGAAGTCGTGTACGAGACCTGGTCGGCGAAGTAGGACTCTTCTGCGGTGACCAGGTTGCGCAGGTCGGACTTCATCGCCGCGACGTAGGCCTTTTCCTTCGTGTTCGCGAACTTGGGGATGGCGATGGCGGCGAGAATGCCGATGATGACCACCACGATCAGCAATTCAATCAGCGTGAAGCCCCTGGTACCGCGCATAGTGACTCCTTCGCGAACAGTGAAAGGGCGGCGCCGTGGCGCCGCCCCATGATGCATTCGCTGTGCTAGACTACACGCACTTCGGCTCGCCTTCGTTCTGGCCGCTGATCGGGGCCGCGGCCGAACCCACATAGATGCCGCAGGTCTTGGTCGTGGCGTTGTGCTTCGTGGTCGCGTTCCAGCCGGTACCGGTCGCGGCACCGATGGTCATCGTGACGCCGGTCGACGGCGTGAAGTTGATCGCCACGGTGGAAGTCGTGTACGAGACCTGGTCGGCGAAATACGACTCTTCGGCGGTGACCAGGTTGCGCAGGTCGGACTTCATGGCGGCGACATACGCCTTTTCCTTCGTGTTCGCGAACTTCGGGATCGCGATGGCGGCGAGAATGCCGATGATGACCACCACGATAAGAAGTTCGATCAGGGTAAAGCCCTTGCTGTTACGCACGCGTATGCCTCCTAGAGAGAAACGGGTCTGAGAACCTGCCGGTCATGCTGCTATCCTGACCACTCCAAGTGCAATGGGTGTGCCATCCATGGAACCTTCCGCTAAGTAATTGCCAATCCGACGTTTGCACATTCCGGCCGTGCCCCGCGGACCGCCGTATACCCCCGGTTTTCGGGCGTTCTGCAACCCCAACCGCCGGACGCCGGCGCTAGGGGCGCCGCTGCCCCAGCCTCCCGACCTCGCTGACCGCTTCGGCCAGCCGGCGCCGGGCCACGGAATCGGGTGGCAGCAGTGTCCTGGCGCTGTCGAGCGCCAGCCGGGCGCTGTCCGGTAAACCTGCGGTCGCATAACCCACGGCGCCCAGCAGCCACCGCTCGAAGGAGCTTCCCCCGCGGGCCCGGAAGGCGGGCCAGACGGCCAAGGCGCTGTCGGGATGGCCGGTCGCGACGAAGCTCGCCGCCAGCATCCGCGCGGCCTCGGCCTTGTCGGGCCCCACCGCGACCGCGAGCCGCGCATGCCGGAGCGCCACCTCCCCCGAATCGGCGCGAAGGAACGCCTGGGCCATCAGCTCCTGGGTGAGCGCATTACGAGGCTCCAGGCTTTCCGAGCGCCGCAGCAGCGCCAGCGCGCTTCCCAGGTGCCCGGCCTCCATGGCCGCGCTGGCCATCTCGGTGAGGAGGTACGGGTCAAGCGGATAGAGCTCGTCGGCGACGCGGTATTCGGCGAGCCCCTCCTCGCGCCGGCCCATGCGCCACAGCACGCGCGCGGCGGATTGGTGGACCTTGTACGACTCGGGGTGGGCCAGCAGGCCGGCGATGACGAGGTCCCGCGTGCTGCGCCACACGGGAATGCGCGCCACGGTCGTCCCGCTGAAGGGAACCAGTACGAGGATCGCCGCGAGGGCGGCGCGACGGGTGCCGATACGTGCCTGCAGGGCGTCGGCGCCGATGGCCGCGAGAAGCGCGATGCCCACCGAAGCCAGGTAGAGCGTGCGCTCGGCCAGGACGATGCCGGTGGGAAAGAGCAGGTTCGAGGTGGGAGCCCACGCCACACCGACGATGAGCAGCGCCAGCGACGCCGCGCGGTGCCGGCGCCAGAGCAGCAGCGCCAGGGCGATCACCGAGGCCAGCACCAGCAGCGCGAAGACCCCGGTCGCCGTCGGATGCTCGAGCCGCGGGACGACCATGGGGTGGTAATCGGGCGAGAGGTCGAAGGGCCACGCCAGCAGCCGCATAACGACCAGGAATGCCGGCAGCATGGTGCTGATCCTGCCCATGGCGCCGAGATGGAAGAAGGTCGGCGCGACCGCCTGGAAGGAGAGCCCGCCCTCGACCGCCCGCCGCACCAGAAGCCAGGCAACCGTCAGCACCGCGACGCCGACGAAGAGCCGCGGCCTGAGCCTTCCGGACTCGCCGGGCCGCGCCCGGTCATCGAGCCAGAGGAAGGCGATCGCGACGACCGCGTGCTCCTTGCTCAGCAGGCCGAAGAGCACGGCGAGCAGCGTGGCGGCCTCGTACGGCCAGGACGGGCGTCCTTCGGCGCCGGCGCGGCGCGCGGCGCGCGCGAAGAGGATCGCGGCGAGCAATCCGAGCGCGACCAGCAGCTCGGCGCGGCCGACCAGGTTGGCGACGGCCTCCACGTGCACCGGGTGCACGGCGAATACCAGGCCGCCGACCAGCGCACCCGCCACCGTGATGTACGGCGCGAGCACCAGCACCAGGAGCGCGGTCACCAGTGCGTGCAGCAGGGCGTTGGACAGGTGCAGCCAGGCGGGGCTGCCGCCGGAGAGCTGCCAGTCGGCGGCGAACGACGCGATCACCATCGGGCGCCAGAGCCCGGCCCCATGCTCGGGGGGCCAGTAGGGGTGGGCGAACGCGGCCGCGGCCGCACCTAACGAGTGCGCGACGGGGTTGCGCTCGACGATGGGGCCGTCGTCCAGCGCGAAGCGGTTGCCCAGCGCGGGGAGGTAGACCAGGAGCGCGACGAGCGCGGCGACCAGGGCGGCGCGACGGATCGTCATGGTTCTACCCGGCAGGAGCCGGCATCCAGTTGCGCCTGCATCTGCCGCAGGGGCGCGGCGGTGGCGGCCGGGGCGAGCGCGAGGGCGCGGGCAAGACGGGCGCGGGCCTCATCACAGCGCCCGGCGCGGCGCGCGCCGTCGGCCGCGAGGTACACGCTCTGCCAGTGCTCCGGGTGGAGAAAGGCGATGCGCCGGCGATATCCGAGGGCGCGCAACGGCTTTCCCAGCCGGTCCCACGCCTCGGCCGTTTCGACCAGCAGGGTGGTGGCTTCGGGAGACCGGCTCAGCGCTGCGTCGCCGAGGGCGGCCGCGGAGTCGTAGCGGCCGAGTCGCAGGCGCGCGGCTACTGCCTCGACCGCGGCGTCGGCGCGGTTCGGATCGAGGCGCCAAGCGTACGAAAGATAGAAATCGGCGGGGCCGTAGAGACCGGCGGCGAAGTACCGTTCGCCCAGCTCCTGGGGAAGCGCGGGATCCCTCGGGTAGATCCGCATCGCCTCACGATAGAATCGCTCGCCTTCACGCGGCTGGTTTGCCTCGAAGGCGTGGGCGCCCCGGGCCCAGGCACTGCGGTACGATGCCGGCGCGTCGTGCAGCAGCGCCGCGTAGAAACGCTCGCCGTCGTGCCACACCGGGATGCGCGTCAGCGTGCGCGCCGCGAGGAGCGACAACGCGATCGCGGTGAGCATCCAGGCGAGGCGCTGTCCGCGGGGCCAGGCGCGGACGTACAGTCGCTCCCACGCCGCCCCCGCAACGAGCGCCGCACCCACCGAGGGCAGATAGAGCACGCGCTCGGCGAGCAGCACCCCCGTCGGCACGAGCACGTTCATGGCGACCGACGCCGTGACGATGAACCAGGCGAGCCCGGCCGCGATGCCGGGCGCGCGGCGGCGCAGGGCCCAGGCCGTGGCGATCGCGCCGACTAGCAGGAGGACCGCCGCGATGTGTGCGAGGGTCAGGGACGTCGACGGCACGAATGCGTTGGGACTGTAGTCCGCCGACAGGCGCACCGGCAGTACGAGGAGGCGCGCCCACACCAGCATCGCGGGGGCCATGACCATCGCCCGCCCCGCGATACCGAGGTGCTCGAGGCCGGCGCCGACGGATCCGCCGCCGGTCGCGGTACCCACGACCGCGGCGCGCAGCGCCAGAAATCCGACCGCCATCACGGTCACGGCGGCCCACGTGAGGGCGTGTCTCCGGAACACCGCACCGAACCGTTCGCCCGCGACGTGCGCCGCCCAGGCATCGGCCAAGAGGAGCGTGGCCGGCAAGGTGAGGGCGTGTTCCTTCCCGCCGTAGGCGACCGCGGCGCCGGTCAGCGCCAGCGCCACGAAGCCGCCGCGGCGCGCACCGCCGGACTCGTCCCGGGCCGCGCGGGATTCGGCCGAGTAGGCCAGGACCGCGGTGAGATAGCCGAGTGCCGCGAGCAGCTCGGAGCGGCCGACGATGCCGGCAAACACCTCGACATGGACAGGGTGCACCGCGAACCACAGTCCCGCGATCATCGCACCGGGACCGCCGCCGAGGACGCGGCGTGACAGCGCGTAGACCAGTGCGCAGACGCCGACGTGCAGCAGGAGGTTCGTCAGGTGGAACGGCAACGCGCTGCCGTCGCCGGCGGCCCAGTCCAGGGCGAACGACACCGTGGTGAGGGGCCGGTAGATGCGGTCGCGCACGTCCTTGCCCCAGTACGGCTCCAGCAGCAGCGCGGCGGGATGCCCGAGCGAGTGGATGCGCCCATCCGACTGGACCGCGGCGACGTCGTCGTAGACGAAGCCGTTGCGCAGCGATGGCAGGGCGGCGGCGAGGGCGACGGCAGCCACCAGCGCATAGGCGCGTGGTGCCGGGTTCACCAGCCCGGGGCCTGGACGGGGACCAGCGTCGGATGGTGATCCGTGCCGGGGACGTAGCGGTAGAAACGGCGGCCCGCATAACGACTGAACAGGGCATCGTTGCCGGGGCCGAGATCGCGGGCCCAGACGATATCGCCGTCGAGGTTCGCGTTGTTGAGCCAGAGATACGGCGCGTACGAGTAGTAGCCCCGGCGGTCCACGTTGATCTCCTCGAGGCACGCGGGCGGGAGCGTCACGTCGCGGGGCAGGCGCAGGTTGGCGTCTTCGGTGACGCCGGCGCGGATGCCGGGCCGCTTCAGCGCGGCGAGGGAGTCGAGGGTCGCGCCCAGGCGTCGGTGCGCCGTCGAGTCCCGCTCGGCGGAGCGGAGGGTCTCCTCGAGGGTGCAGGCGTCGATGGCGCCATAGAGGCGGCTCGACACCCGTACGGGCACATCCGCCTGCCACATCCGCGCGATGAGGCGGCTGCCCCAGCCGTCGGGAATCATCACCACGGCGCGATGGATGCCGGCGCGCGCCGCGTCGCGGTCCGGATGCAGCGCGAAGATCGGCGTGCTGTCGCGATAGGCGCGCAGGCGGGTCGGCGTGGTGGCGACCAGCCCGAAGGCGATCGACACCAGCAGGGCGAAGGCGGCCGTGAGCCCGGGACCGCGGCCATCCTCCGCGGGCCACGAGCGCCGCAGCAGAATCAGCGCGCGCGCAAGGAGGATCACGAACCAGGCGACGACGCTGTACAGGAACCGCGGGCCGTAGAAGACGTCGCGATGCCAGTAGAAGAACAGCAGGCTGACGAGCGAGAGGACCGCGACCAGCGGAATCGTGTCCCGCGCCTGGAGCCGCGCGCGGCCGGCCACGAAGCCCGCCGCGACCACCAGCAGCACCGGCAGGGTGCCGTCGAGCAGGTAGGCGTTGAGCTGGTGCAGGTCCATGCCCGAGCGGGCAATGGCGCGCGCGAAGGTGAGGGGCACGCCCCACGGCACCGGATGGAAGCCTAACGAGTGTTGCGGGCCCCACAGGGCGGTGTAACCGAAGGTCGTCGGCGAGCCGTTGGTCAGCGCGTTGAACCACAGGATCGGCACGGCTCCGAGGCTGCCGCCGACGGTCGCGGCGGCGATCGCGCGGGCACGGCGGGGCGCCCAGGCCAGCAGGATCAGGCCGGCCGGCACCGTCGCGGCGACGGCATCGAGGGGGCGGAACGAGGTCATGAGTCCGAGCAGCACCCCGCTCCCCAGCGCGTACACCGCGCGCTCCGTCGCCATGATGGCGAGCGCCGCGGCGCCCATGCCGAGGGTGGCGGCGGCAAGGTGGCTCATCTCGCTGCCCGCGACGGCGATGACGAAGGGCGAGACGCAGAGCAGCAGCAGCGTCAGCCGGGCGACACTTTCGTCGGCACACCAGCGGGCCACCCGGTACGTCGACAGCACGAAAATCACGGCGAGCACCGGATCGAGCAGCCACCACCGGCCCGCCAGCAGTCCGGCGGCGAGCACCAGCGACTGGCCGGGCGGATACTGCGAGAGCCACTTGTCGGGGCCCAGGATCATCTGGAGCGTGCCGAAGCTCGCGAGCGGGGAGGGCGGCGGGTTCCACAGACGCCCGGCGAGGAAGGTGCGCGCCTGGAAGAGCTGCGCGAAACCGTCGACGTTGCGCGGGTTGCCGTCAAACACGAAGAGTGAGCACAGCACCGTGAGCAGCGCGAGCACGCCCGCCATCGCGCCGAGGAAGACCGGCGTCGGGATCGACATGACGCCGTTCCAGAGTCGCGGCAGCGCCGCGGGCACTCGGCCCTGGCTGAAGGCCAGCACGAGCACGACGATCAGCCCCGCAACCGCCGACCCCCAGCCCCACGTCTGCCACGCGCCCGCGAAGTAGCCGGGCGCAACGCCATCCCACCAGATCGACAGGGGCAGGAGAGACCAGAGCGCCAGCAGCGAGACAACAATGGGAATTACCGAGGCGAGGGGCGGGCGGCGGGAGAGGACTGGAGTCATTGGGTGGGGGCCGGCGTGAGCCGGCCGACAAAGAAGAGCGGCGTCGCATCCACCTGCTCCAGGTGCAGGTTGGTGCCGGCCGCAGCCGACGACGCATCGAGCAGCATGACGGTGAACGCGCGCGGCGGCTGGCGCAGCGGCGACGGATCGAACCGCGAGAAAACGACGGTCCCGGCGCCCTGGGCTTGCGCATACCGGACGATGCGCTCCATCGGCTCGTAAGGCAGCACGCGCCACTCCCGGCGCGCCCAGATCGCGCTCGCCGGGTGCCAGGCGACGATCCGCTCGCCGGCCGCGACGTGCCGGCCGAGGTACTCGCCGAGCACGCGGCGCGCGGTGGCGACCCGCTGAAGCGGAGTCTCCTGATGCCACGATCGCGCGAGGTCACGCGCCGTCGGCCATAGCAACAGGCACAGGAAAGCAGCGGTGGTCAGGCGGCGGGGCCAGGCCGAGGTCGTGCGCGACTCAATCGCCTCAGCGACGCCTGCCATCGCGCCCCCGGTGAGGATGCACGTTGCCGGTACCAGCATCAGCAACGCGCGCGGCTCCGCGTATGCGAGGATCGCGGGCAGCAGGCCGGTCACGATCGCGGGCATGAGCCAGACTGCCATCTCCGCGCGCGGACGACCTTGCCTGATGCCGAACAGGGCGAAGGGGATGATCCAGAAAGGCAGCACCACAAGCAGGGCGCGCAGCAATGTGCGGGACGGGGGGACCGGGGACCGGGGGACCGTGGAGTCGGCGACGATTGGGGCCCGCGGCGCTTCGACCGGCCGCGCGGGAATACCCCAGTACTGCGACGACATCTGCGTTCCCGACGCGTCGAGCGCGTAGAGCGTGCGCCAGAGCGATTCGACGTCGCCGCCCCAGACAAAGTTGTTCACCGCGTCGCTGCCGCCCGCGGCGGGCGCGCCGGCGGGAGCGGTCGGTGGCGCAGCGATGGCCTCGGTGGACGCGGCGGACGCGGCGGCCTGCACGCGCCCCGACACGGCCCACTTGCCTAGCGCACCATGCAGATAGAGGAGATAGGGAATCGTGAGGACAGCGCTCGAGCTGTAGCTGAGGATCGCCCGGCCGAGGCCCGGCCGTTTCATCACCAGAAAGGCGGCAACGATCGTGAGCCCCAGCGCCACGCTGAGCACGATGCCTTCGAGCCGAGTGCAATACGAAAGATCGGCGAGGGCGCCGGCGACAAACCAGAGCCGCAGCTTCCCGGTGTCGAAGGCGCGCGCCGCGAGCGCGATGGCCGACGTGGCGAGCAGCAGGAAGAGGGGCTCGCTGCCGAAGTAGAGATTCCACCCGTGGCCGGGAAAGAACGGCAGGTAGGTGAGGAGCGCCGGGAACGATGCCGTCACCGCCGCCGCGAGGACGCTGCCGCGGCAGCCGAACCACCGGTAGGCCAGGACCGCGACCGGGATGACGAGGCCCGCGCCGCACACCGCGGCCAGCAGGCGCGAGGCCCAGAGATCGGGAATTCCCGTGAACGAGAGCCCCGCGACCATGAGCGGCTGGAGTGGCGACAGGGCAACGTGCGGCAGGCCGTTGAGGGAGAACCCGTGGCCCGCGCGCAGGCTGCGGGCGAGCAGCAGGTAGTAACCCTCGTCGAAGACGATGTAATCGCCGCGCACGAACAGGAGCAGCAGCCGCAGCAGCAGCGCGAACAGCGCGAGCTGGAGGACGGGCCGGCGCGCATCGTTCATGCCGGGCTCACCGGCGCGGGGGATCCGCGCAGGCGCCGGCCGATGGCGGCCAGGGCGCGACGGACATCGTCGGCCGGATCGTCGAGCAGACTCGTCAGGCGGGCGATCGGCACGCGCCGGCCGGCGTAGACCTCGCGCCGGCCGCGCAGGACGCGCGGCAG
>JAYTEN010000055.1:0-5055 GCA_043735145.1 Gemmatimonadota bacterium
GCCGGTGAGGGCCAGGAATGCCACGACACCTAACGAGTAGAGGTCGCTGCGGCCGTCCACGGGGTCGCCCGAGGCCTGCTCGGGACTCACGTACTGGGCCGTCCCGAAGGCCTCGGCGGCGCCCCCGGCCGCGCCCGCGATGCCGAAGTCCATCACGATGGCACGGCCGCTGCCGCGCTCCAGCATCACGTTGTCGGGCTTCACGTCGCGGTGCACGACGCCCCGGCCGTGGGCGTAGCCGAGGGCCCAGGCGACTTCCTGGATCATCCTGGCGGCTTCGTGGGGGGTCAGGGCACCGCGCAGCCGCAGCCGCTCGCCGAGCGTTTCCCCGTCCACAAAGCTCATGACGAAGAAGACGAGCTCGCTCGCTTCCTCGACCGAATGGATGCCGACGATGTTGGGGTGCGACAGCTTGGCGGCGGTACGGGCTTCCTGGAGGAAGCGCTCGCGCAGGCCGGGCTTGGCCCCCAGCGCGGGTGGCAGCAGCTTGATGGCGACCAGGCGGTCGAGGGCGACGTCGTGGGCCAGGAAGACGATCCCCATGCCCCCGCGGCCCAGCTCGCGCTCGAGGGAATAGCGTCCCGCCACGGCTTGCTGGAGGGCGAGGAACTCTGATCCGACGGTCTCGGGCACGGCCTATCCTAGCATACGGGGCTGAGGGTCGCCACAATTCTCCACGTGTCCAGCCACCATGCCTCCGGCCCCAGGAGCCAGCTCCGGTTCATCGCCTATGTCCTGGGTATCGGTACGGCCGTCGCCCTCGTTCCGTTTCTGCTGTGGGGCAACTGGCTGATGCTGGTGGCGGTCCTCATCGGTTGGTGCGTCGTGGGCATCTATTCACTCTTCCTCTTCGGATTGATTGAGCCCGCCGGCGCGGCGGTCGGGCGGGTGCTGGTCTCGTCAGGCAATTCCACGCCGTCGGTGGCGCAGCACTCGGACATCGAGACGATGGAGATGCGCGGCCAGTATGTGAAGGCGGCGGAAGCCTATCGCGGGGTGATCGACACGAGCCCCACCGACATCGTCGCCTGCGAGAAGCTGGGCCAGCTCGCGCTGCGGCAGCTGAAGGACTACCCCACCGCTGTCTGGGCTTACCGCCAGGCCGAGCTGCGTTCCGACCAGCCCCAGCGGCGGATGGGCTACGCCATGCTGGTCGCCGGGATCTACCGCGACAACATCCGGGACAGCGGCAAGGCGATCGTCGAGTACAGCAAGCTGCTCGAGCGCTATCCCGACGCGCCAAACGCGGCGCAGCTGCGCGCCGAGCTGGATGAGATGAAGGCCCGACACTTCGAGGCGTCATGACGCGCAGGCCCCGGCTGGACCCTTCGATTTTCCACCTGCCGGTCGAGAAGATGCGATCGGGCTACTACACCGACAAGTACTTCACACGCGCGCGCGACGTCCTCGTCGCCGACAGCCACCGCCCCCACCTCACCATGCAGGTGTTCGGCAAGCAGCAGGCGCTGTTGGGCGGCATGGACGAGGCGATCGCGATCCTCAAGCTGTGCTCCATCGACTACAACGAGATCACCGTGCACGCGCTCTACGACGGCGACGAGATCTCGGCGTGGGAGACGGTGCTCCAGATCGAGGGGCCCTACGACGCCTTCGCCAACCTCGAGACCCTCTACCTCGGCGTACTGGCGCGCCGCACCAAGGTGGGCACCAACACCCGGCGGGTGGTGGAAGCGGCGGCGCCCAAGGAAGTGATGTTCTTCCCGGCACGCCACGATCACTGGCTGGTGCAGACGGGCGACGGGTACGCGGCGCACGTGGCGGGCGCGATCGGCGTGTCCACCGACGCACAGGCGTCGTGGTGGGGCAGCGAGGGGATCGGCACCGTGCCCCACGCGCTGATCGCGGCGTACGGCGGCGACACCGTGCTGGCCACGAAGAAGTTCGCCGAGCACGTGACGCCCGGCGTGGGGATCGTAACGCTGGTGGACTTCGACAACGACTGTGTCGGCACGTCGCTGGCCTGCGCGCGCGCGCTGGGCGATCGGCTGCACGGCGTGCGGCTCGACACGTCGGAGACGATGGTGGACCAGTCGGTGATTCCGCAGATGGGCAGCTTCAAGCCGACCGGCGTGACGCCGCAGCTGGTGTGGAATGTGCGCCGCGCGCTCGACGCCGACGGCTTCGGCGCGGTGAAGATCTTCGTGTCGGGCGGCTTCGACGTGGAGAAGATCCGGCATTTCGAGGGGCTCGGCGTGCCGGTGGACGGCTACGGCGTGGGCAGCTCGCTGTTCCAGGGACGGTTCGATTTCACGGCCGACGTGGTGATGCTGGACGGGAGGCCGTGCGCGAAGGCGGGGAGGGTCTACCGGCCCAATCCCCGGCTTGAACGAGTAGACTGATCGGAAGGTGACGAAGGTGACGAAGGTGACGAAGGTGACGAAGGTGACGAAGGGTCGAGGGGACTGAGGCTAAGGGAACGGAGGGGATTGAGGAGCGGGCGCCTCGATCCCTTTCGCGTTCCTCCCCTCGGATCCCCTCCCTCGGTCCCCTCGACCCTTCGTCACCTGACTTTCAGGATTTCCCCCTTGCGCACCAATCCGGCAGATGTATAATTATCCGCACGGACGCATAAACATGCAGTCCGGAACTACCCCCATCCGGAGCAGAACGAGATGAACGTCTTCGCGAAGAAGCCGCACAAGCCCCTTCCGTCGGAAGCATTCGGCATCTAGGGGGCGGCTCTTTGTAGGGGGCACAGGGGCTCTTCGCCGGTGGCGAAGGGCCCCGCGCCGTATACCTTCCCTGTTCTATGCCCGTGATCTTCTGGGATGTCGATACGCAGGTGGATTTCATGCACCCGGACGGCAAGCTCTACGTCCCCGGGGCCGAGTCCATCATTCCCAACCTGCGGACCCTCACGGACTACGCGCATGCGCACGGGATCCGCATCGTGGCGAGCGCCGACGAGCACGTCGAGGGCCACCGGGAGTTGTCGGGCAGTCCCGACTTCCGGACCACCTTCCCGCTCCACTGCATGCGGGGGACGGACGGCCAGCGGAAGATTCCCGAGACGGCGCTGCGGAATCCGCTCGTCATCGAGCCCGACGCCGTCGAGCCGGCGGTGATCCGCGAGCGCGTCATCGCGCACGAGGGCGACCTGCTGCTGAACAAGCACTGGTTCGACGTCTTCACCAATCCCAACGCCGCCGCGGTCGTCGGCGCGCTGACGCCGCGCACCGTCGTGCTGTACGGCGTCGCGACCGATGTCTGCAACAAGTACGCGCTCGAAGGCCTGATGGAGCACCACCCCGAGATCCGGATCTTCGCCGTGCAGGACGCGATGAAGGCGATCGACCCCGCGGCGCAGGAGCACCTGCTCAAGCAGTGGGCGGAAGAAGGCGTGAGAATCGTGGACACCGCAGAAATCACAGAGGATGGCATTCCGGCATGAGCGCACCATTCGGCAAGTTCTTTCTCCCGGGCCCCACCGAGGTCCTGCCCGAAATCCTCCAGGCGCAGGCCCGGCCGATGATCGGGCATCGCGGCCCCGAGACCGAGGCCCTGCTCGCGGCGGTAGACCAGCCGCTGCGGTCGATCTTCCGCACCCATCAGCCGGTGATGATCGCCACCATGTCGGCCACCGGCTTCATGGAAGCCGCGATTCGCAACGGCGTCCGGAAGAAGGCGCTCTGCCTGGTGAATGGCGCCTTCTCGCAGCGCTTCGCCGACATCGCGGCCGCCTGCGGCGTCGACGCGCACGTGGCGACGGTCGCGGAAGGCGAGACCTTCGAGGCCGACCAGGTGCGCGAGCTGCTGAAGTCGTCAGGCGCCGACGCGGTCACGATTGTGCACTCCGAGTCGGCGACCGGCGCGCTCAACCCGGTGGGCGAGATCGCGGCCGCCGTGCACGAGCTCGACGACGTGATGGTCCTGGTGGACGGCGTGACGTCGGTGGGCGGCTCGCCGGTGCAGACCGACGACTGGAAGCTCGACTTCGTCCTCACCGGATCGCAGAAAGCGCTGGCGCTGCCGCCGGGGCTCGCCTTCGGCGTGGCGTCGGCCCGGATGATCGCCCGCGCGAAGACCATGAAGACGCGCGGCATCTACGGCGACCTGGTCGTCTACGACGAGCAGATCCGCAAGCACCAGACGCCCTACACGCCCGCGGTGTCGCTTCTCTATTCGCTGCACGCGCAGGTCGGCCGCATCATCGCGTCAGGCGGCATCGAGCAGCGCTGGGCGCGGCACGACGCGATGCGCCAGGCGGTCGAGCAGTGGGTGGCGTCGTACGGAGAGACCTACGGGGTGGCCATGCAGTGCCGCGAAGGGCGGCGGTCCTGGACGGTCTCGTGCATCGCGCTGAAGCACAGCACCGAGCAGGGTGGCGGCGCCATCGCGAAGCGCATGGAGGCGCGCGGCTTCACCATCGCCCCGGGCTACGGCAAGCTGAAGGACTCGACCTTCCGGATCGGCCACATGGGCGATCACACCGTTGCCGAGACGGAAGCGGTGCTGGTGGAGCTGGCGGGAGTGCTGCGCCGTGGGTGAGCGCGTCGTCATCGCCGACCGGCTCGCGGCCAACGGCGTCGCCATCCTGCGGAGCGTGAGCGGGCTCGACGTGCTGGAGCTCGCGGGCAAGGGCACCGACGCGTTGAAGGACGCGCTGGTGGACGCCGCCGCGATCGTGGTCCGCAGCGAAACCCAGGTGACCGCCGAGCTGATGGCCGGGGCGCCCAAGCTGCGCATCGTCGCGCGCGCCGGCGTGGGCACCGACAACATCGACCTGGAAGAAGCGACGCGGCGCGGCATCCCGGTGCTCACCGCCCCGGGCGCCAACTCCAACAGCGCCGCCGAGCACGCCGTCGCGCTGATGCTGTCGCTGTGCCGGAAGATCCCCGCGGCCGCGCAGTCGATGGCCGAAGGCAAATGGGATCGCAAGCAGTTCGAAGGCTCCGAGCTGCGCGGCAAGACGCTCGGCATCCTGGGCCTCGGACGGATCGGCACCACCGTCGCGAAGATCGCGCATGGATTCGGGATGACCGTCATCGCGCTGGATCCCTTTGTCGTGGCCCAGCATGCGCTGGCGCTCGGCGT